>JAGHDT010000120.1 GCA_021159805.1 Anaerolineae bacterium | reverse complement strand
TTTCTCTACGGCCCCCGCATTCCTACTGCGCCGCCGTTCGCGATTGTTACGCCGACGCAGGCGCATAATCCTGTTGCAGCGTTGCCGGGTGAGGTCGAGCCAACTCCTGAGCCTGCCGAGGCGACGCTACCTTTGACGCCCGAGCCGGATGTGACGCTCACAGCACCTCCTGAACCAGAACCAGTGGCGACGCCTACCGCAATGTGGACCGGGACGAAGCCGACCAACATCGTGATCCCAAGTATCGACCTCGATGCGCCGGTTGTCTCGATCGGTTGGAAGATTGAGAAAGTGGACGGACAGGACCGGGCCGTTTGGGATGTTCCTGATCGTCGGGCCGCGGGCTGGCACGATACGTCGGGTCTGTTGGGTGTGACGGGGAACACGGTGTTGAATGGCCACAACACGCTCAACGGCGAAGTGTTCCGCTACTTGTACAGGGTGGAGATTGGGGCGCAGATCTTCGTCGAGGGCAAGGATGGCGAGGTCTATGTCTACCGGGTGGGGGAGAAGTATATCCTGCGGGAGGCTGGACAGCCGCTAGAGGTGCGGCTGGAAAACGCGCGCTACGTCCAGGATACGCCGGACGAGCGGCTGACACTGGTTACCTGCCATCCCTATGGCAGTTTGGCAAATCGTCTGGTGGTTATCGCGTATCCGGATGTGAGTGATCACCTGGAGAAAGGAGCGAGTTAGGTGATGTTGATCGAGCAATTGTTGAACCGTCTCCGACGCAACCATGCTTTGGAGCACGCAACCATCAATCTGCTGAGCCGCCGGCATCCCGGGGCGCGTCTGGTGGGTGTCTCGGGCCCGCAAGGGTTCACGCTCTACTCCAGTATGAGCGCCGAAGATATCATCCCGGTGACGCGTGAGGCTCTGCGTGCGCTGAAGTCCGGAGAGGCGGCATTAGCCGTCCACGAGAATTGCGGCACGAACCTGGTGATCACCGCGGTGCTGACGACGCTGGCGACACTACTGGGACTGGGCTATACACCCGGCGGGGGGCGCACGGCGACGCGGGACACCGGCAGAGCTTGGTGGGATTTCCTGGAACGCCTGCCGCAGGCTATTCTGCTCAACGCGATGGCGCTGGTTGTCGCGATACCTGTCGCCCGTTGGGTCCAGGTGAACGTGACGACGAGTCCCAACGTCACAGGGCTTCAGATCGTGTCGTTTTTCACCGATCGTCGGGGCGGCCTTAGTCGCATTCGTGTGCACACACGTCTGTCACGCCAGGGATTGCGTGCTTAGGCCATGCAAGACAAAGACTTGCTACCAGTTCTGCTCTGTGCACAGACGCAGGCATACCGGTTGCAGCGTGGTGGCTCGCACGTGCGGGACTTTGAACCTTCACGGGCCCTCAGTCGGGTCCCGGTGACTGACTGCCCGCCCAAGCGTGATGGTGGCGGCTGGCGTAGCGTAGGCCAGGCATAGAACATGCTCTACCTCTTACACGGGGAAAACGAGCTTCAGCGCCGGGAGGCCTTGGCTGAGATTATCGAACAGTCCGGCCTGACACCCGACTTTCGCGATATGAACACGGAGATCCTGGAGGGCGCTGTGTCTCCGGGAGATCTGCGAGGTGCCTGCAGTGTGATGCCTTTCTTGGGAGAGGCTCGGATTGTGATTGCCCGGGATCTGTTGAGCAAGGCCAGAGGCAAGACCGCGCAGGAGTTTGTTGCCGTACTCTCCGATGTGTCTCCTACTACGCACTTGATCTTTGATGAGAGCAAGACACTGCCCAAGCGGCACGCCATCTTTACCAAAGCCAAGGATGTCGGTGTGCGGGTGCGGCATTTCGAGCTCCCCGATGCCCGCGTCCTTCCTTCTTGGGTCCAGCGGCGCACGCAGTCATACGGTGGGCGTATCGAGGGGCGTGCGGCTGGACTGCTGGCGCAGAACATCGGCGGTGATCTACGGCTGCTCGACCAGGAGATCCGGAAGCTGCTTCTCTATGTAGGAGACCGGAAGGAGATCGTTGTCGAGGATGTGCGTGTGATGGTCCCCTACGTGCAATCAGCAGACGTGATCTTCCAGATGGTGGATGCCCTAGGACAGCGAGATGGGCGCCGCGCGCTGAGTTATCTCCATCGTCTGTTGGACGTGGGGGAGCATCCCCTCGGTATCTTTGGTATGGTGGTGCGGCAGTTTCGGATGCTTATCCAGATCCGCTGGTTGATCGATCGACACCATACCCAGCAACAGATCACATCCCGTCTCAAGCTGCACCCCTACGTGGTCAAGAAGGTCTGTGCGCAGGCCGATCGGTTCACGCCGGCACAGCTTCGCAAGGCCTACCGGCTCCTGGCAGAGATGGACCTTGCTATCAAGCACGGTGAGATTCCGGCTGACATGGCGCTTGATCTGTTGGTGGCGAAGCTTACGGCACTCTAGCTGACCTGAGCCGCCAGGTGTCAGGCGTTGGGTGCTATGTCCAGGAAGATGTCAAACGTTCCCTCCCTGCACTTCACCCGGAAGTGTTGACGCGCACTCCGGCATGTTCCCCTGCGTTGCATCCTGGTCTGCATTTTCCTGTAC
>JAGHDT010000090.1 GCA_021159805.1 Anaerolineae bacterium | reverse complement strand
CCGCACGGGTGAGGTAACACCTGATGTCGCTATGTCGGCGGCACAGGAGAAAGCCGGGCACTGAGCTTGTGGACGAGCCCGGCGCGGATGTCAACCGTGCCGGGCAGGGTCAATTCAGGCCAGTCTTGCTCTGGAGGTATCTATGGCTCGTGGTTGTAAGCGCACTCTGTTTGGAAGAAGCCTGCTTGTGGGGTGTCTGGCCGCACTACTGTGTGGTTGTGTGGACACCTCATTCCTGGTTCCCAGAGAGCCGGTGACGATCCGCTTTGCTTTTCCCGGCGACACCAACTACTATGCTGCTCTGATCGAGGCATTCCAGAGTCAGCACAAGAATGTCACTCTTGAGTTGGCGCAGGGCAATCGCTTCTATTTTCGTCGGCAGTCGGAGGAGAATCAATACGACGTAGCCCTTGTGCCGCAGTTCATGCTCCCAGGTCTGATTGAAGAGCAAGCTGTGATCAGTCTGAACGCCTTGATCTCCGAGGATAGGGACTTCTCGATGGACGATTTCTACCCCGGTGCCGCAGATGTGATGAATGTCCAGGGACAGACGTATGCCATCCCCTATATGGTGGATGTGGCCGTAATGGTCTATAACAAGGACCTCTTCGACAAGTATGTCGTACCCTATCCCGAGCTGGAATGGACCCAGGATGAGTTCCTGGAACGCGCCAAGCGCCTTACGCACGAGGACGCGGGCGAATATGGCTACGCCTACCAGCAAGTGGGGGGGCAGAGGGGCCTCACTGAGCTTATGCTGCTTATCTACCAGAATGGTGGGCGCTTTTTCGATGACCTGAGCAATCCTACCCGGATCATCTTCAACGAGCCGCTCAATGTTGAGGCAATGCAGTGGTACGCCGATCTCAGCCACCTGCACAAGGTGGCCCCACCATTGGGGGGGCGACAGATGCCATACCCCGACGCAGGGATCAACGGTGGCAAGTATGCTATGTGGATCGGCTATCTGGGAGACGATTGGGGTGACCTCAACGTGGGGATCGCGCCACTGCCCCGGGGCCGGAACGCCGTCACCACGGGCACGGTGCTGGGATTGGTGATCTCGCCCGAGACCCAGGATGCTCAAGCTGCCTGGGAGTGGGTCTCCTACATCAGCGGCCAAGCGCCTCCAGGCCTGATGCCACCCCGGCGTTCTGTCGCCGAGTCTGATGCTATGACACGCTTATTGTCGCCGGAGGGCGTGGATGTGGGACGCGCCTCGCTGCCGAACCTCATTTCCTTCAATCTCTCTTTTGAGGGCCAGCTGGGAAAGACGTGGGGTACCGCGATGCAAGCATACAGCACTGCAGTCGCGAGGATCCAGAATGGTGATCCGGTGCAGACCACTCTGGATGAGGCTCAGGAGAAGTCTGGATTCTAGTAGTGCAGCCCTGATCCACCCGGACCTCTACGGTTGCCGGGTGGATCACCATAAACAGGAGGACGAAAATGCCTTTGATGTTTGATTTTCCGCTGGAGACGCTCAAGACGTATCGGGGTATCAGCCCGCGCCCTGCAGACTTTGATACCTTCTGGGATCAGAGTCTGGCCGAGATGCGAGCTCTGGACCCCGGCGTGGAGTTGATTCCCGCCGAGTTCCAGACCTCGTTCGCTGAGTGCTTCCACCTCTATTTCACCGGTGTCGGTGGCGCTCGGGTGCACGCGAAGTTTCTGCGTCCGCGCACGATTGCGGCCCCGAGCCCTGCCCTGCTGATGTTCCACGGCTACTCAGGTAGCTGTGGCGACTGGAATGATAAGCTGGGCTATGTCGCCGAGGGCTACACCGTTGCAGCGCTTGACTGCCGGGGTCAGGGCGGGTTGTCCGAAGATGTCGGGGGCGTCAAGGGGTGGACACTCCGTGGTCACATAGTCCGCGGTCTGGAGGACGCGCTGGCCGGCCATCCGGAGAAGTTGCTCTTCCGCGACATCTTCCTGGACACGGCTGAGATGGCCGACATCGTGATGTCGATGGAGTCGGTTGATGAGACCCGCGTTGGCGCGACGGGCGGCAGTCAGGGCGGCGCCCTGACGGTAGCCTGTATGTCGTTGGCGCCGCGGATCAAGCGAGCGGCCCCGGTCTTCCCCTTCCTCAGCGATTACAAGCGCGTCTGGGAGATGGATCAAGACAAGGATGCCTACGCCGAGCTGCGGGAGTGGTTCCGTAAGTTTGATCCGACCCACGACCGCGAGGAAGAAGTCTTCAACGCGCTGGGTTACATTGATGTCCACAACTTGGCGCCACGGACCAAGGCGGAGGTGCTCTGGTTCACTGGCCTGATGGACACTATCTGCCCGCCGTCGACCCAGTTCGCGGCCTACAACGCTCTCACGTGTGAGAAGTCGATGGCTATCTATCCTGACTTTGGACACGAAGGCCTGCCCGGCTATGGGGACAAGATTTTTGAGTTTATGAAGGGGTTGTAGGGTAGCTTTCAGCTGTCAGCGGTCAGCAAAGGACCGGAGTGGGCAGTAAGAAGTAAGCAGTAAGCCGTGTAGGCCATACTCCTTACTCCGTACTCCTTACTGCTGTCTGTGCGCTGATCACCTAATCCAGGGAGACACGCTACATGACTGTCAACGATTCTGAGCGCAAAGAACTGCTAAGCGTGTACGCCGACCTGCGGGTGGCGGATGTGCGCGATGGGATGGATTGGATGGGACGCCACAACTACGGATCGATGATCCCCGCGATCCGGCCTTTGTGGCGGACGCGAGCTGTCGGTATCGCCAAGACAGCGCGGTACTTGCCGTATCGAGGTCCGATGCCCAAGATGACGCCCGAGGAATATACCAAGTGGTCCGGCTGGTACTACGGCAACGTCTGCACCTACCCTTGGATCGCGGACATCAGGCCCGGCGACTTCTGTGTGATCGACCAGAGCGGCGTCGACGTTGGCCTGATGGGCTCGAACAACGGCATGGATGGCCTGATCAACGGCGCCACGGGTTACGTGACCAACGGCGGTGTGCGCGATACCGACGAAGTGATCCTGCAGAAGATCCCGTTCTGGTCGCGGATGATCTCCCACGGTATGGTCCAGGGGCGGCTGCAGTTCGACGCCTATGACATCCCCGTGGCGGTCGGCGGCGTGACGGTTTTCCCCGGCGACGTCGTTGTCGGCGATGGGGATGGGATCATCGTCGTGCCGCAGGACATCGCCCGCGACGTCGCCAGGTACGCGCACCAGGAGTTGCGCAACGACAAGGTCTCGCGCCGCGCCAAGTACGAGGAGTTGGGGCTGGAGCCGGACGAGACGGTAATCTAGAAGACAGAATCAGCGAACGGGAGAATGAAGAATCACGGAATGAGGAATCGTTTCTCGCTGATTCTTCCATTCTTCTATTCTCTTCAGGAGAGACATATGTTCAGTCAGGCGTTTTCCGGATCGACGGAGGTTATCGCCCTAGGCATCGCGCCGGGTGAGATGTTGTTGGAGACGGTTGAGGCGGCGGTCAAGGAACACAACATCAAGAATGGTGCTGTGGTGTCAGGTATCGGCACGCTGAAGGTGGCACGGATGCATCATATTGTGCACGATCGTTTCCCGCCCGATGATCGGATTTATCTGATCGAGAAGCCGTTGGAGGTCTCCAGCATCAGCGGGATCATCGCTGACGGGAAGCCGCACCTACATATGACGGTGGGCTACCGCGACGAGTGGTCGGTCGCCGGTCACGTGGAGCTCGGCTGCGAGGTGCTCTATCTGGCGGAGCTGATCATCCTTAAGTTCAACGGCCTGGCGTTGGACCGTCATTACGATGCCGAGCGGAAGATCAGCCTTCTGGGTCCGAAGGGGTAGTATCATCCAGCCGTCACAGACAAAGCGCTCGCCGCGGCGAGCGCTTTGTCTGTGACGGGAGCATGACGAATTGCACGCCCCAATCGGACCATGTGACGGTTCACACAATGCCCAAATGCCACTATACTCCTGGAGAGCACCGACCTGTCTTTTCGCCTGCTCGCTTTTTCGCTGACTCGCTGATTCTTCCATTCGCTGATTCTGTATTCCTTTCTTCTGCCGTAGAGGCACAGCTATGACAAAGACAGACCAGGACCTAGGCGCCACACCCCGCTTCGACCGGATCTACGCAGCGATGGTGGCAGGGGCGATTGGGGATGCGATGGGCGGGCCTGTGGAGGGCTGGACGTACCAGCGGATTCAGGAGATCCACGGTGTCGTCGACGATCTTCTGCCCTATGAGTCTGTGCCGGACTATCATAACCACTTCCGGAGGGCGCCGGGGTCGGTGACGGATGATACCCGGCTTAAGCATCTTGTGGCCGGGGCGATGGTGGCCGATGGGAGCCCGTGCTGGCGTGGGGCGCTGCCGCGGCGGGGCGATATCGCCTGGGCGATCGTGCAGGCCTATCACGCTGCTGAGACGTCCCTAGAGCGTGGCTTCCTGGAGGAGTATGCCTTGGGCGGTGTCTATGGTGAGGCCAAGCTGATCTGGGGCGGCCGGATGACCAACGGTTTCTCGATGGCGAATGGACCGCTGGGTCTGATCTGTCCCGGCGATCCTGAGGCGGCATTTGCGCTGAGCTTCGATGTTGACTTCATCAGCGATGGATATGCCAAGTATTCGGCGGCGATGAGCGCGGCGGCGGTCGCTGCTGCGCTGGCGCCTGATTCGACGCCGGCGTCCGTCGTCGAGCAGGCGCTGGCTGCCGCGCAGGCACACCGTGTCGAAGGCCCACTGACGCGGGCGTGGCAGTGGTACGATCACGTCTTTACGGTCAATGAGCGATTGGTGACCACTGCGGTTGACCTTGCCCTGCGTCACCGGGATGTCTTTTCTGTCCGCGAGGCTTACTATGAACAACTGCGGATCGGCGAGCTGGGTTCGGAGGCAGCCCAGACGTTGGCGGTCGCTCTGGGAATGCTGGTTGCTGCGGACGGAAACCTGCGCCAAGCGATCATCGGCTGTGTCAACTACGGGCGGGATAGCGATAGCTACGCGACGCTAGTCGGCGCCATTGCCGGCGCGATGCACGGCATATCCGCCGTCCCCGAGAGCTGGCGCCGGACGGTGGAGGCAGCAAACCCGGAATTTGATATGCGGGCGACATCCCTGGAGCTCGCACAGGTCGTGCAAGTGCGGTACCAGCGATGTCAGAGTAGAGCTCGCGTGATGAGGGTGCTGCTGGGTGGCTAGCGGGCCTGTGGTGTGTCGGTCGCTGTGGCACGTATAATCCCGATCACCTGCGTTTGCCTAGCGTGAGCGAAGGTGTATATAGCAGGATGGATGGATGG
>JAGHDT010000499.1 GCA_021159805.1 Anaerolineae bacterium | reverse complement strand
TATCTACTCTGTGGGGTCCTCTTTTTGATCAGTCTGAGTTTGGTTCTCGGCTTCTTCGTCAGACAACGAGCTCATATGTCGGCGACTCAAGCCTCACGTGGCTAGGGCTCTCTCACCTGTCTTGGCCTTCTCGTGGTGTCAAGCGACGATTAGAAAGGGACATTAGCGACAACCAGAAACGCCCATGCCCTAGGGGTGGCCCTCGGCTGCCTGGGCAGCGGAAGCCGTGCCCAGGTGCACATTACCCCTTCGGGAACACTATCTCTTCATTTGGTACACACTACCACGACGTCACCAGATTGCGATCGATGTAATCAAAGTCGATCTGCTGCCCCAGCCCAGGCTCCTGAGACACGTGAACATAGCCCTCGTCATCCATCGGGTCCTCGAGTTGATGCAGCCACGGCTTTGGCGTATCGTAGTCGACGAAGGGGTGCAACAGACCGCGCTCATAGAACAGACCGGGGATGCCCATCGCACAGAGGACGTGCAGGTTTGCCGCACCGCCGCCGTGGACCTCCATCTTCATCCCGAAGGCCTCGGCCAGGTGCGCGACCTTGACCAGCGGTGTGATCCCGCCTAGATCCCCAACGCCGCCCCGAACGATGTCGGCAGCATCGTGCTTGATCCACTCGGCGCGCGTGTACATCTTTCCCTCGGCCGTCTCAGGACCGCAGATCGGCAGATCAAGCTGCCGCGCCAGCCACACATACGAGGACATACTGTGCTCATCCATCGGTTCCTCCATCCAGAGGAAGTCCAGCTTCTCCAGCTCACGGCCCAGATAGAGAGACTCCTCACGACCGTAGTAGTGATAGGGATCGAGCATCATCGGGACATCAGGTCCCACTACCTCCCGCACTGCAGCACACGCCGCCACGTCGCGCTTGGGGTTCGGTGCACCGGGAATCGGCGGCTGCCACGTGTGCAGCTTGAACGCGGGATAGCCCCGGTCCATACACCATTCAGCAAACGCCGCGTACGCCTCGGGTGTGTCCAAGCCCCCCTCCAAATCGTCGCCGCACATCGTGCTGGCATAGGCCGGCACCTTGTCACGATAGGCGCCCAGCAGCTTGTAGACCGGCTGGCCGAGAGCACGCCCGGCGAGGTCCCAAAGTGCGCAGTCCACCACCGTCAGGATCTTGTCATTGAGGGTGGCCAGATTCAGGCGTTGACGCTCCTTGAGACCCTGCCAGATCAGCTCGCGATAGAAGGAGTCCCTGCCCATCAGTAGCGGCTTGACGTCTCTTTCCAACACGCCCGCCGCAATGCCACCGAAGGCGTAACCCGCTACACCGTCCGAGGTCTCAATCGTCATCAGGCTCTGCGTCGTCTCCCGAGGCGGAGCCGGATGACCATGTCCCTCTGAGTCGCGACCGACGTGGGACGTATACGTGAACGTGCGTACCGAAACTCCGGTGATCTTCATCGTGTTTCCTCTCCCTCTAAATAGATAGCCATTGACTTAGGTGTTTTGCTACGAACGCATCGTCGTTCAGTTCAGGATAGGCGTCAACCACCCGATCGATCTCCTCCAGCTGCCCCGGGGCGAGATCCTCGTCCGGATCGAGACACCAGATGCCATCGAGCAGCCCCTGCCGGCGCAGCACCTCGTGGATGCCGGGAATAGAGCCGGCAAACTGGTTCGCCACATCGAAGAGCGCGCTGTTGGCATCGGTGATCCTGGCCCCCTGGCTGAGCAGCCGGGGCGAAATACCTACGTCCTCAACGAGCATCTGTTGGATATCGGAGAGCATCTCGACAGCCGGTCTTGTCCACACAGCCCACTGCCCCAACAGCCCGCCGACAATGCGCACCACTTGCGGGCCATTTGCTGTCTCTACCACGTACGGCGTCACCAGATCCCCGACGATATTGTCATCATTGCCGGTGTAGAGCACGACCTCGCGGGCACGCCCGGCGTCGCAGACAGCTCGCACAACATCCAGCGTCTGATAGCGGTTGAAGGGTGCGATCTTGATCCCGATCACGCCGTCGAGCTCGGCAAACGCGCGCCAGAAGGCGTAGGGAAGATTGCGCCCTCCGACCGCCGGCTGCAGATAGAAGCCGATCACAGGCAGGATCTCGGCGACCGCACGGCAATGGTCGACCAGTGACTCAATCGGGTCCGCTGCATCATAGGCGCCCAGGCTAACCAGCCCAGCATGATACCCAACCTCGCGGGCAAAGCCGGCCTCCTGCAGCGCCTGCTCCCGGCGACCGCAGATACCGGCAATCTTCATGATCTGACGACCACGATGGGCACACCAGCTGTCTATCGCCTCGGAGGCAAACGTCAGTACAGGCTCGAAGAGCCCCACTTTCGGATCGCGAATGGCGAACTGCGTGGTGTGCACGCCTACGGCGAGCCCTCCCGCGCCGGCGTCGATGTAGTAGCGCAGCAGCGCGCGCTGATGGGCCGCATCGAACTCGCGCTGAGCGTTCAGAGCCAGAGGCACAGCCGGAATCACCGTTCCGGCGCGGAAACGATCAAGGACCACGGAAGGAATATACTGTTCCAAAGACACTATGTCACACCTCACACCACAGGGAGATCAATACTCGCCATCCACCACGGCGAAGTGCGTGGGCTTGTCAAGAGATCGCCCGCCACGCTGGATCCAGCCGGCCTGCCAACGGATCATGGTGATGAGCGGCACGGAGGGATATCCAAACTGGGCTATGGCCCTTGCGGCGTTGCTCAGATACATACGGCCGTCCGTCCCCTCCCCGACAAAATCAACACCGGCGCTGAACAGCTCTGCGAAAGCCTCGGCCACGAAGCGCACGGACGCCGTCTCCGGACCGGTGACATTCAGCACATTGGCCGGCGACGCACAGTGTTCCAGACAGCGCAGAGCCCAGTGATTTGCGTCGCCCTGCCAGATGGCGTTGAAGTGGCTGACCCCGAGATCGATCGGACGGCCCTCGAAGACGCGCTTGCCAATGTCGTAGAGCACGCCGTACCGGAGGTCGATCGCGTAGTTCAACCGTACCAGACAGAGCGGGGTCGCGAAAGTATTGCTCCAGTGCTCGAAGACCCGTTCCCGGCCCAGACAGGATTGGGCGTACTCCCCGACAGGATCAGGAGCGACGCCCTCAGTGCACCCACCTGATACGGCCGGGACCAGCGGGTAGACACACCCCGTCGAGAAGACCACCAGGCGGCTCTCACGGAAATGCTGCCCCACATTGTCAGGGACACTGACATTGGAGGCCCACGTCAGCGGCTCCGCCCCTTTGGTGCCGAACTTGCGGCCGACCATATAGATCACATTCTTGACACGCGGCAGATCGTCCACAGCCGCACGGTCGAGCAGATCACACGGAAGGGTCTGTACGCCTTGAGCCTCCAGAGTGTCGCGACACATCGGGTCCGAGAAGCGCGATACGCCGATGACCGATTTCCTGACGCCCGCAGCCTCGATGGCCCGACGCGCCAGGACGCCCAAGGTCAGCCCCATCTTCCCCCCGATGCCGAGCACTATGATATCCCCATCAATGCGCGCCATCATCTCCACCAAGTCCGGTGGCGGCGTTGTCAGCAACGCGTCCAACGCATCCTCTGTCTCCACACTCGTGGGCAGTGACGTCCAGGCGCTCACAGCACTCTCCTTACTCAACTCATCCCACAGGGACAATGAAAGCAGCATCCGAACACAAGCATACACCCGAGCGGTGCCTGTCGCAACGCCCCTCCACCGACACAGAACCCGTCAGTGGATTGACAAGCGACTCCATGATGTGATATAATGTGGTCTTAGAGGATGCAGTAACGACAGAAGCGTTGGGAATTGAAGGGTTCGGCACTTATGGCTCATCGAAGACACTTCATAGCCGGTGACGACGATGACTGAGGAAACCTAGCAAACCACTCAGGGCAACCCGAGATCTGAAACATCGGGGGTGAGGGGGTTTCCTCACCCCCGATGCGCGTCTATGTGGAGTGGGAAGAAGATGATGAACGTGGTTCTGATCGACTCATTGCAGCTGATCATCGCTGACCTGATCAGATTCGTCCCACGACTGATTGTCGCGCTGATGGTCTTTGTGGTGACACTGCTGCTGTCGCGTCCGGTGACGCGCGCGGTGAAGCAAACGGCGCTCAAGCACATTGACAATGACGAGATGGTAGGCCTCCTTTCTGGCATCATCCGGTGGAGCATCATCAGCACAGGACTCCTCGTCGCACTGGATCAAGTGAACTTTGACATCACCGGTTTTGTCGCGGGTCTTGGCATCGCCGGGATAACGGTGGGGTTTGCACTTCAGGACATCGCCCGCAATTTCGTTGCCGGACTGCTGCTCTTCGTGCGCCGGCCTTTCCAGGTGGGTAGCGCCGTCAAGATTGGCGGCTTCTCGGGCATCGTTCAAGAGATCGCTACGAGGGACACTATGTTACGCACCTGGGATGGCGAGCAAGTCATCATCTCCAACAGCAGCGTCTTGGAGAACCCGATCAGCAACTACAGCGCGCTGTCGCTGCGACGCCGTACCGTGATCATTGGGCTCGGATATGGACAGAATGCTCAGGAAGCGATGAGGCTCTTCGCGGAGGCCGTGCGAGAGACACCGGGGGTCCAGGGAGAGCCCGCACCTTCGGTATACGCCGAGGCCCTAGACGATTCGACGATGCGGCTGGCTGCAAGATTCTGGATCGACACCAAGAAAGACGACCTCTTCAAGGTGCATTCCGATGTCGTTGTTGCTCTCAGCCTGGCGGCGGAACAGTCGGGCATCGAGCTGCCCTATCCCATTCAGAGCATACAGCTGCGGGAATCCCAGTGAAACACAGTCCAGAGAGAGCCGGCAAACTCTCAGAGACCACCGGGTTATTCGATAAGGAGTTCAAGCACCATAAGGGCCGGTACATCCTGCAGTGCACGCTGGCGATGCTGTGTGTCCTGGCTGTCTTGACGGTGCTGAATACCCTCAGCCACGGGATCGCAATTGCATCACTTGGCGCGAGCTCGTTCATCGCCTTCGCTATGCCGTACCAACGGTCGTCGACCGCCCGAGCGATGATCGGGGGATATACGATTGGAATCATGACAGGGACAGTGTGTTACCTCGTCTCAATGCTGCCGGAGGTAAGCTCAGTGCCGTATCTTGAGGCCAATCGACACGAGGTCTTTGGGGCCATTGCTGTGGGGATGGCGATATTCCTGATGGTGATCACACAGAGCGGACATCCACCTGCGGCCGGCCTGGCACTGGGGTTCGTGACGAATGGGGCAGATATTCACAGCGTGATCATCGTTGAAGTTGGCATTGTTGCCCTATACGCGCTAAAGACGCTGCTGAAACCCGCTCTGATGGACCTAACCTAGCTTTGGCGCTCGGGAGGCAAGAAGTGGAGCAACAGAGAAAGACACTGCAGCAAGAGTCAGATTCACTGACCAGTCAGATCGAGGCGCTGGAACAGGCTCTTGAGTCCAGGCCAGATTACAGTATGGGCGAGGGAGATCCCGCCATTACAGAGTGGGAACTCAATCTGACCTTGCTCAGAAGACTGAAGGTAGAATATGAGCAATTCCAGCGCGCCATAGCTCGAATGGAGACAGGCACGTACGGCATCTGCGAGCATTGCGGCAAGCGCATCAACCCTGACCGCCTTGCGGTGCTCCCGGATGCCACACTCTGTGTGGAGTGTGCACAGAAGGAATCGAAGTCGCGACAAAGGTAAGAACACCATGCAATGCCGCGTCTAAATCTGTGAGGTGTATGAATTACGCCGCCAAATCACTATTGGACCGCGAGTGTGACCGTATCTCAGGAATAGGAGAGTAGCAATACAGGAAACTATGGAAGCGCTAATAATACGTGAGCGCCTGGATGGCTTGGACGGTACGTCCGATGAGTACGAGGGCTACCGAGAGCAAGAGGACGACTACGACAACGACAACGACGAACTGCTCTCCCTCGATGACATCTTTGGTACGGATCGTGACGATGATGCCGCCAAGAGCGACCCAATCGATGATTTCCACACCTACTTCGACGAAGGTACCAAGGGGGTCAAGGAGAGCGAGAGTGATTCGACCGACCCATCTCGGATCAACACAGATGACCCATTGAGCCTGTACCTGCAGGAGATGGGGCAGGTGCCCCTGCTTTCGCGCGAGGAGGAAATCGAACTGGCCCAGAGTATGGAGCTAGCTCGCGATGCGCAGCGCAGCCTGGCAACCGAACTGCATACGCTGGAGCAGATTGCGGATATGGAAGAGCAGATCCAGTGTGGACGGGCAGCCAGGCGCCACTTGATCGAGGCCAACACGCGACTTGTGGTCAGCGTCGCCAAGCGTTATCGGGGGTATGGGCTCCCCTTCCTGGATCTGATTCAGGCCGGCAACGTCGGCTTGATCAAGGCTGTGGACAAGTTCGACTACCACCGGGGGAATCGCTTCAGCACCTATGCGACCTGGTGGATCCGGCAGGCTGCCACACGATCACTCACCCAACACGGTCGGGGCATCCGTATCCCGATCCATATGAGCGATTACCTGAGGAAGCTGGACAAGATCTCTCAGGACATGGAGCAGCGCCTCGGTCGCCGCCCAAGCTATGAGGAATTAGCGGCAGAGGTTAACGAAGATCCCCACAAGCTGCGCAGAATGCTGCGACAGTCTCAGCGACCGGTGTCGCTCAACAAGGAAGTTGGCGATGAGGACACCTCAGAGCTCGAGCACTTCATCGAGGATGAATCAACGCCGCCTCCCGACGAGACCGCGGAAGACCGCATGCTGCACGCTCAGCTGGAGAAGCTGATGGCCACCCTGGAGCCACGCGAAGCTTGGATTCTCAAGATGCGGTTCGGCCTGCACGGGAGTCGCACACATACGCTCAAGGAACTTGGCCAGAAACTGGGCATCTCCAAAGAACGTGTGCGCCAGATTCAGGGCCAAGCGCTGAAGAAGCTGCGACATCCCTATCACCACAGACAGCTTCAGGACTACGGCTAGCTCACCAGTGGGCGCAGAGGCACAGACCTCTGCCGGCCCCACCCATGATACTGCGGGAGGCCCTTGATGACGGTCCTCCCGCAGTTTTTTCGTGTGTCGGCCTGACCCAGCTTGCAGAGCGCTGCCTCGCTTGTTCCGCGACGCTGTGTCTCAAGAACACGGAGCCATGCGGGCGTATGCATCTCAGCCTGCAGGCACAGCTACTGTCATCCCGAACGGGTCAACCGGACACCCACAGGGAAGAGCGTGACAGTTGAGGGATCTGGGGCTTCGCGGCGGCGTGTGCGATTGACGGCGAGAGCTGCATGACACGTTCAGGATGACAGCTCTTGCCCAATAGTTGACCAGTCCCGTACGCCCCACGGAGCCGTGCTGTTTGCACCTGGCTCGGGCCAGAGTATGCTAGATGCCGACGGTGTAGTGGCGTAGCGACCCACACCGAGCACGGCAACATCCACAAGGAGTTGACTATGTCTGAGAGCAAGAAACCCAACATCCTCCTACTGTTCACCGATGACCAGCGGTTCGACACCATCAGCGCGCTGGGTTATCCCGTCGCCACGCCAAACATCGACACTCTGGTGGCGCAGGGCACCAC
>JAGHDT010000524.1 GCA_021159805.1 Anaerolineae bacterium | reverse complement strand
GCGCTCCCGATCCAGCGGATCCTCGCCCAGGGCCAGGATCTTGAGCTGCTCAAGATCCTGGCGGCGCATCGTCGTGTAACGCGCGTCTCCCACGGTGCACACGCCCTCGATGCCCTCGTCCGTGCGGACGTGGAGGACGTGGAGTTCGCCGGTGCGTCTGCTGTGATGCCGGCGTGTCCAGCGCCGCTGGGTGCCGTGGACCTCCTCGACCAGGGTGAACCGGCCTGTGTTGCTGGGAAGTTCAAAGATGGATAGGGTGATGTCGTCGATTTTCACGTGCAGGATCTGTCTTGGTTGCAGGCGTTGCTCATGCGCCGCGGGTGTTGGCCGGGAATGACTACCGCGTTCTCCCGGCACCGGTTGAAGAGGTCGGCCATCATCGTCTCCTTTTCGTTGATGGGTGAGTTTCTCGTCCGATGGTAGCATAGGCCTTGGTGTGCGCAAACGGCGTACTTTCGTCGCTGCCTGGGTGTGGTATGATCGGCGGCACCGTGGGGGTCAAGTCGACGCCCCACTATTCACCATTCACCATTCACAAGAATTCAGTCCCTGGCTCAGGTCACGTAGCCATCGAAGGAGATGCTATGGCGCAACGAGGCGCTGCACGATACGCGATGTTCGGACTGCTGTACTTCTCTCAGGGCACGATCCTGAGCTAATTCACCGCTCTCAATGGCCTCTATTTCCTCTCTCGAGGTCTATCGATGACGGATGTTGGAATCTTTGCCTCCATCGCCCTTATCCCGTTTGTCATTAAGGTCTTCTTGGGCATGCTGAGCGACCGGGTCAATCTGTTCGGCCTGGGATACCGCAAGCCCTACATCCTCCTTGGATTGGTTGTTCAGACACTCTGCCTCATAGTGGTGCCGTTCATTGATCCCGGGTCGGCCTACTGGTCTTTCGTGGCGGTGGCTTTCGTGTTGCAGATGGGGATGGCACTGTACGATACGTGCACCGATGGTCTGGCATTGGATACGACGCCGGAAGACGAGAAGGGGACCATCCAGACGTTCATGGTGGGGGGGCGTGCATTGGGCGTCGTCATCACGAGCCTGGTTGTGGGCCTGATTGCCGAGAGGGTCTCTTGGGCCGCTGTTTTCTGGCTGCTTGCGGCTATTACTGTTGTGCCGATTCCGCTGGTACTGCGTATGCGTGAGGCGGATCGGCCTGTAGAGCGGGCCTTTGATTGGTCAGCGTTCGGCGCCTTCAAGAACGGCGTAGTTATTGCCCTGGCCGGGCTGGGATTCGTCTTCTTCTTCATCATCGCCGGGACCAACCAGCTGGTGAATCCGTTCTTGGAGGCTGAGTACGGGATTAGTTTGACGCAAGCTGGCCTCTACACGGCCGTGTGGGGCGTTGGGGTAGTTCTGGGCAGCATTGTCGGTGGCAGAATGATTGACCGGATTGGAGATCGGCGTGCCACCTGGATCGCGCTGGGGATCGCGCTGGCAGGCACGTTGGTGCTGGCGTTGACCTCAGGCCCAGTGATGGCGTGGGTTGTTGTGGCGCTCTTCGGGCTGGCGTACGGGACGTATCAGACGGTCTACTTCGCGCTAGCGATGGCGCACACCGACCCGCGTATTGCGGCTTCGATGTTCTCCATCCTGATGGCTGTGACCAATGTTGCGCAGGGCGCGGGGATGGGTGTCAGTGGTGTGCTGGCCGACATTGCCGGCTTCCGGTGGACCTTCGTCCTGCTCGCGGTGCTCAACGTGTTGGCGATTCCCCTGATGCCGGCGGTCTTTGGGAGGCAAAAGGCGGTTGTTGCGGATGGGATGGAGGCGTAACAGCCGTGAGGCTTCCAGGAATCGGGTCGGCGTTTCATCTCAGGAGGGCTTGTTGGCAACGCATGGTCTGATCAGAACGCTGAAGAAGCTGGACGGCAATGTGAAGGGCGTGGTATTGACTGAGCCCCTCTGGGGGATCCCCTTCAATTTGTATGCTCCCTACGTCTCGGTGTATATGCTCGCTCTGGGGGCGGGTGATGTTCAGATAGGCATGATCGTCACGATGTCTACGGTGGCTCAGGTGTTCTGGACCTTGATGGCCGGCGCGATCACCGATAAGTTAGGTCGGAAGCGTACCACACTGATCTTTGATCTCATTTCGTGGAGCATTCCTTGTCTGATCTGGGCGGTTGCTCAGAATCCCCTCTATTTCTATGTAGCGGCCTTTGTCAATGCGGTCTGGAGGGTAACGGACTGTTCTTGGGGGTGCCTGGTGGTGGAGGATACCGATCCCGACCTATTGGTTGACGTATGGTCCTGGATCCACATCTCGGGGCTCTTGGCAGCCTTTGTGGCGCCGCTGTCCGGACTGGTCGTTGGTAGGTTTGGGCTGGTGCCCACTATGCGGGGGCTGTACCTGTTTTCCTTCGTCATGATGACGGCCAAGGCGGTCGTGATGAACGCGCTGGTGACTGAGACGACCCAGGGACGCATCCGGATGCAGGAGACTGCGAACGAGGGGTTCTTCACGGTGCTCCGAGGTCTTGGGGATGTGATGCGACAGATTGCGAAGTCTCCGTCCACGCTTTATGTGCTGGCTCTGATGCTTGTCCTGAACATCGCTATGACGGTCCGAGGTAGTTTCTGGTCGATTCTCGCTTCGCAGGAACTTGGGGTATCGGATGTGCGTCTGGCGCTCTATCCGGCTGTGCGATCGGTGACGATGTTGGCTTTCTTCTTCTTGGGTATGCCGCGTATTCGGCGCTTCATCGCCGTCGGGGAGCGCGACGAGCGTCTACCCATGATCGCGGGTTTTGGTCTCGCTGTGGTAAGTCAGGTGATCCTCACGGTAGTCGCTCCTGGCGCTGAGTGGCTGCTCTTGGTCGCGACCATGTTGGAGGGGTGCAGCATACCGTTGACCAGTACGCTCTTGCAGAAGATCACGGCGACCACGGTGGATGCGCACGAGCGAGCGAGGGTTATGTCGATGCTGACGATGGTCGTTCTGATTGTCTCTTCTCCGTTTGGCTGGCTGGCCGGCGAGCTCTCTGCGGTGAACCGGCGGCTGCCGTTTGTGTTGGCGGCGGTGCTGCTGGGTGTGGGGGCGGTCTTGACG
>JAGHDT010000534.1 GCA_021159805.1 Anaerolineae bacterium | reverse complement strand
GTCCGGAGCACGTGCGCGAACTTTTTGGCCTGCTTGAGCGCCGGCGGATCGTCCTCAAAACACTGGTAGGCCTCGGTCACCAACCGGGCCCGCTCCAGACAGACCGTATCTTCGGTGGACAACAGCTCGTTGCGGATGCGCAGTACAACGCTTCGCGTTGGGTTACCAGTCACCAGTTTGCCGTTATCAGTTGGCACAGTCACACGCTGTATCCCGATCCCTTGTCCCATTTCCCTTGGTCCTTGTCCCTATTCCCCATAGACTGTAGCATAACGCTCCATCGCGTCCATCAGTGCCGCGACGTTAGCCAGCGGCAGCCCGGGCATCAAACCGTGCCGCAGGATCAGGCCACCGTCCCGGCTGCCCAGCTTAGTCACGGCCTCTAGCACCAGGGCATCGATGTCATCCGGGGAGCCGAAGCGCGTCACGCGCTGGCGGTCCAGATCCAGATCGATGCATACCCGGCCTGCGAAGGTCTCTGCGAGCCAATCCAGGCCGTTGACCAGGTCCTGGACGTTGATCACGTCGACACCGCAGTCCAGCAGGTCCCCAGCCAGCGTCCGGATGTCGCCATCCGAATGCATATGAACAACGCAGCCAGCCTCTCGGGCCAGCGCCATCATACGCCTGTAAGAAGGCTTGATATAGGTACGGAAGTGCTCCGGCGATAGCAACGGCCCGCGCTGCATCCCCAGATCCTCCGGGAAACCCAACCATTCTACGCCCAAGTCAACATACCGCCGCACCAGCGCCGTGTTGAAGGTCTCGACCATCTCGATAAGCACTCCCAGCCGGGGCTCCTCATCGGACATATCGAAGAGCAGCGCCTCATAGCCACGGATATACGTCAGCGTCAGAAACGTATGTCCGTGGCGGAGGCTCCCCTGGACCAAGCCACCGCGCTCGCGCGAGCGCGCGATGCGCACAGACTCCTTGCTCCAATCTTGCGCGCCCCACCCGTTCTGGGTCTCCGGATCCGGAGGCAGGTAGCGCTTGAAGGCCTCCCAGTTCGGCAATGCCGGGCGCGATACCGCGCCCGTGATCCCATTCTCCACCGTCTTCCACGCGCAGCCCCAGGAATCCGTATAGAGCTTGCCCGCAATCCGCCAGGGTGCGTAGGCGGGCTTGACGGGCAGCGGCTGGGGCTTGAAGTCCGGAAAGAGCAGTGGGTGTTGGGCCATCAGCGCCTGCAGCGCATCCTGGGGATAGCGATGCCAGCAGGCGTTATTGATCCCCATCGTTATTGGGATACGGTCGGGACGCTCAAAGCGCGCCGCCCGGAGGAGTCTCTCGCGATTCGACAACGGTGTTTGCCTCCCACTGCCAGGTTTGCCAACGACATCATAGCATCAAACACCGGAGGCACTAGAGAAACACAGGGCCATCGCACCGGAGCGGGAGGGGTGTCAGCCTGATCACGGCCAGCGCACGAAGCTGCGCGGTCCAAGCTACACAGATCCACCGACATCGTCATCCTGAGCGGCTTGGGGAAAGTGCCCTCAATCCTTCAGCAAGAAAACGAAGGATGTTGTCAGGGGATGCGCACATGGGTCTCTGGCAGCGTGTCATCAGTGACAGATCGGAAATCCAACGTCATCAACAGACCAAGGTAGTGAAGGACCACGTCGTCGCACGTGCTGCCGCACGAGCAGCACAAGATCCCTCACTGGCCCGACGGGACACCGAGGTTGATTTACGGACTCGTTCGGGATGACAGATGGGTGTGAGACTCAGAGCAGATATGGTGATCCTGACCGGCGAGGCGTGATACCTGGTCCCACATTGCAGCCCGCGAGTTTGACAGTATAGTTGCCCGTAGAGTAGAGAGGAGAGCAACCTATGGAAGAGATCCCCGTCAACTATGATGAAGATAAGGTGCCCGAGTATACGCTACCGGACCCGCTGACAGCTCAGGACGGGACGCCGGTCACGGATGCCGCGGACTGGATAACCCGACGCCGGCCGGAGCTCGTGGCGCTCTTCGAACACCACATCTACGGAAAGACACAGGGGCGCCCTGAGACGCAAGCCTTCGAGACAACAGAAACATCAGACGCCGCGCTTGGGGGAATAGCGACCCGCAGACAAGTCACCGTCCGGTTCAGCCCAGACGAAGCCGGTCCGGCGATGCATCTACTGATCTACCTGCCGAACACGCGATCGGGCCCGGTGCCCCTCTTCGTGGGACTCAACTTCCACGGCAACCACACGATCCAGAACGACTCCGCCATCGTGCTCACCACGGCCTGGATGCGGGACACACCTCAGATGGGCATTGAGAGCAACCGCGCCACCGATGCCTCACGCGGCAAGGCAGGCACCCGCTGGCCGGTCGAGATGATCGTGCGGCGCGGCTACGGGCTGGCCACCATCTACTGCGGCGACCTCGACCCTGACACCGACGATGGCTTTGCTAACGGCGTCCACCCGCTCTTCCCGCGCGACGACAGCGCCGGCGACGCCTGGGCCACCATCAGCGCCTGGGCCTGGGGCCTCAGCCGCGCCCTCGACACCTTCGAGGCGGATGCCGATATCGACGCGGCGCGCGTCGCCGTTATCGGCCACTCGCGACTGGGCAAGACCGCCCTCTGGGCCGGTGCCATTGACCCACGCTTTGCCTTGGTCATCTCCAATGATTCCGGCTGTGGTGGCGCCGCGATCTCGCGCCGTCGCATCGGCGAGAGCGTGCGCCGGATCAACACCTCCTTCCCACACTGGTTTTGCACCAACTACAAGCAGTACAACGACAATGAAGCGGCCCAGCCCATCGACCAGCACGAACTGATCGCGCTCATCGCGCCGCGCCCCGTCTACATCGCCAGCGCCGCCGAGGATCTGTGGTCTGACCCGCGCGGAGAGTTC
>JAGHDT010000532.1 GCA_021159805.1 Anaerolineae bacterium | reverse complement strand
CGGTCAAGCTGGAGACCCGTGATCTGCTGGATCGCTCGGAACCGGAGTCGTACTTCGATGCACTGCCCGACGCGATCAACGAGGCCAAGGAGCTGACGGCGATCCGCCGCGAGCTGGAGGACCATCTCTATCGCGCGCGCAGTCTGAAGCTGTTGTACAACGACGCAACCAAGCTCTACGCGAACCCCGGTGAGAGCGAGCGCGACTTCCGCATGCGTGTCAGCCAGGCAGCGCGTGAGCTGAGGGATGACGAGGTCGACACGTTGGAGGACCGCTTCAAGAGCAAGCTGAATACGTTGGAGGATCGCCTCCGGTCAGCGCGAGTTGCGCTGGGAAGAAGGGAGACGACCGCGCGCCAGCGTAAGCAGGATGCCTTGATCACGGCAGGGGAGACGGTGCTCAGCCTCTTCTCTGGGCGCCGCCGCTCGATATCGAGCGCTGCGCGCAAGCTGACGCAGGCGACAACGACCAAGGCCGACATCGATGCTGCGGAGGACAAAGTGGCCGACGTCGAGGCCGACATCGAGGAGCTGAAGGCCGAGTTGAAGGAAGAGACCGACGCCATCGTCGCTCGCTGGGAGTCGAGGCTGGAGGACTTCAAGGAGTTGGCGATCACGCCGCGCCGCGCCGACATCGAGATCAACCTCTTTGCGCTGGCCTGGGTGCCGAGCTGGTACATCGTCTACAAGATGGGGAATATCACGCAGTCGGCGACTGTGTCGGCGACCTGACCGTTCTGTACCGGATGAGTACGTGATCTATCTCTGTGACACACAACCACCCCGAGTGTGAGTTCGGCCGGTTGTGTGTCACTGTGGCGGTGTCTGGATCCTCTCCCCTTGCGGGGGAGAGTCAGAGAGGGGTCTCTGCCTCCGGCTCGCCGCGGCGCAGTCGACAGCCCTTTTGTGTCTTCACCTGAATCCATAGTGATTCTGCCCCACTCCCTCCTTGCCCCCTCCCTCTCGCCTGCGTAGGTTGGCGGCTGCTGCGGCTTGTACCTAAGTCCGTCATTTCTGTCGTTCACGCGAAGTAGTCCTCACTTGGGTATCGGTTGCACTCATTGCTGGGTTTCCCAGGCTCCAGTCTGCTTTGCCCGCTCCTGACTCCGAGTGACTATTTCCAGTTGTCATCGAACACAGATTCAACACCTGCATCTCTGGTCTGTCTATTGACATTGTGCGTATAGCGCTATAGACTATAGATGTACAGCGGAGCGACTGAGCGTTGCGCTGCAGGGAAGGCCTGTCCTGTCTTGCCTGGGGCGTCTGGGATCGCAGATGGACCAAAGAGTGGTCTGGGCTGCAGATTCCATGGGGCACTCCGCTGTTTGCTGGAAGCGCGGCGCAGACGGCTCCATGATGAGATGCCGGTGCCCACTGGATGCACGAAGCGTATGCCCGCGGCGAGCCCAACACTCAAGGCTAAAGGCAACGCGGCACGCGATGCGGATACGTGCCGATGGGAGCTGGTCCCTGACGCAGTTCAGATAGGAGTGCCACGGTGAAAAGTGCCAAGAGGCTCTCTGCACTCAACAGCATTACGTTCGTGTTCGATAGAACGCTGGGTTTCGTCAAGCGACAGAAACGCAACTATCGGGTGGCAGTCACTCGGTCGTCAGCAAGCAGTTTCCTTGGGAATCTTACGGCCCAATACAATGCTATCTACACGGTAGCGTTGGGCGCTGATGCTGTCACGCTGGGTGGCATCGGCAGCATCGGCAACGGCATCAGTGCGTTCATCGCCACGCCTGTCGGGTGGCTGGTTGATCGCTTTGGCTTCAAGTGGTTCCAGGTCGTGGCTATGGCGCTGTTGGCCGCCAGCGCACTGACGTACGCATTGGCACCGTCCTGGGAATGGATCATCGTGGCTGTGATTCTCTCCTCGATCTCAATGCGTCTGGTCGGGACCGGTTGCAGTGTGATTTGTTTGGATTCGATCGAGAACCGCGATCGCGCGACTGCCCAGAATGTGTGTGTCACTTTTGCCTCCATCGCTTCATTGATTGCGCCACTGGCCGCAGCGCACCTGATCACGATGTCTGGCGGGCTGAACGTCGCCGGGATTAGACCCTTGTACTACGTTCGGTTCGTGGGCTATGGACTTCTGGTGCTTTTCGTGTTGACGCAACTCAGGGAGCTCGACCGCACACGCTGGACCGATAGGCGCTCCGTTACCAGTTTCATCGGTGGGTTCAAGCAGCTCTTCGTCGGGCACCCGGTGCTCCGCAGGTGGATCGTCATTTCCGCTCTCACTGGGCTGCCGATGGCCATGACCTCGCCCTTCCTCCAGCTCTATGCTCACGAAGTGAAGGGCGCGAATCAGTATCTGCTGGGCGTGATGATCACGGCCACGGTCTTGACACGTCTGGTGTCTGGTGTCCCTCTCGGCAGGTTGGCAGACAGGGTCGGCCGCAAGAGGGTTATTTTCCTCCTCACGCCGCTCTGGTACGCTTCATTCCTGCTGCTGGCGTTCTCCACCAGCTCAGCCACTCTGATCCTGTCTGCGTCCCTGCAGACCTTCTACGCCATCTCCAGCGGCGTTACGAGCGCGATGACCCTGGAGCTAGTGCCTTTGGAGCGAATGGGAAAGTGGAGCGGCGCACTGGGCCTCTTTAGTGGATTGGTAGCAATCCCGGCGCCCGCGATTGGCGGCCTCATATGGCGGGGGTTGGGTCCGTTGTACGTCTTTCTCATTCCCCTGGTCGTCGATCTGGCCCTGCGGATCCCACTACTCGCCACCATCCCGGAGACGCTAGATGGAGAGCCCGTAGCGTGAGCAAACGGTGAGCACGGCCCGGTCGGTCCATTGCAGATTGCGAAGGCGCCGATCATCAGATAGGAGGCTATAGAGAATGAGCGTGATTTCGGCGCAGGTCAGCCTCTATCCGCTGCGGCAGAAGGAGATCGGTCCCAGTGTCCGCAAAGGGCTGCGCGTCATCGCAAGACAGAGAGACGCTCGCCCTGCCTCTACCG
>JAGHDT010000222.1 GCA_021159805.1 Anaerolineae bacterium | reverse complement strand
GTCTCGGTGGAACTGGGCGGTGCGGTGGATTTGGGGGGTTGGCAATGGTCACCAGGGAGAGCTTCCGGCGGGTAGGAGCGTGTTCGTGGGAGCTGCCGGAGTCGTATGATGAGCGAATGCAGGCCCCGGCGCGCATCTACGCCGGCAAGGTCTTGTTTGAGCGAGCTTTCGGCGATCGATCTGTGGAGCAGTTGGTCAACGTGGCCATGCTGCCGGGCTTGGTCAAGTATGCGATGGCTCTCCCTGACATGCACCAGGGCTATGGATTTCCTATCGGCGGTGTCGCCGCTTTTGACTATGACAAAGGCATTATCTCGCCGGGAGGTGTGGGTTACGATATCAATTGCGGCGTGCGTATGCTGACCTCGCGGATGGACTATGAGGAGGTCGCGCCGCACATGGATGCACTGGCCACTGCGCTTCACCGGCATTGTCCCAGCGGCGTTGGCGGTTCCGGTGCTGTGAATCTCTCATGGGATGAGCTGAACGCGGTTCTTGAGGAGGGATCCGGCTGGGCACTCAAGTCTGGCTACGCGACTGCTGAGGACGTCACCCGGACTGAGAGCGATGGCTGCTTGCCACAAGCGCAAGCAGCTGCCGTGCCCGATCGCGCTAAGGCTCGTGGCCGGGGACAGCTTGGATCGCTGGGATCAGGCAATCACTTTCTTGAGGTCGACGTCGTGGATGAGGTCTACGACGTGGGCACCGCGGAGTGCTATGGGCTGCGCGTGGGGCAAGTCGTCGTGCAGATCCACTGCGGCTCTCGAGGCCTGGGTCACGAAGTATGCACGCAGTCGTTGAGGCAGTTGCAGGATGCGCCTCAGCGGTATGGTATCCCGATTCCCGACCGGGAGCTGGTCGCTGCGCCGATAGCGTCCCCCGAGGGCCGGGCTTACCTGGCGGCTATGGCTGCCGCTGCCAACTATGCGTTCGCTAATCGGCAGGTGCTAGCCCACTTCGTGCGACTTGCGTTCGAGGAGATCCTGGCCGGCAAGGTCCCGGACTGGCATCTCGATCAACTGTACGATGTGACGCACAATATCGCAAAGGTGGAGGATCACATAGTTGACGGCGTGCGGATGCGTTTGGTAGTGCACCGTAAGGGAGCGACACGAGCGTTCCCGGTTGGGCGGCCCGAACTGCCTGATGTGTACCGGACAACCGGTCAGCCGGTGCTGGTGCCCGGGTCGATGGGGACTTACTCCTATGTGTTGGCGGCTGAGCCTGCTAGCTTGGAGTTGACGTTGGGGTCCAGCTGTCACGGTGCCGGTCGGAGGATGAGTCGCCGTGCTGCCACGCGTGCTGTGCGCGGCGAGAGCGTGCGGGCTCAACTCAAAGCACAGGGGGTGACCGTCCGGGCAAAGAGCATGCGCAGATTGGCTGAGGAAGCCCCGCTGGCGTACAAGGACGTGAGTCTGGTGGTTGAGTCGGTGGTTGGGGCGGGCATTGCGCGGAAGGTGGCGCGCGTGCGCCCGGTGGCGGTGATTAAGGGGTAGGGGCGGCAGCTGGATGCTTGAGGCCGTGTGTCGGAAGGCGGCGTGTGAATCGCCAATCGTGAGTGGTGAGAGGTGGGCAGACAGACAGTCGGGTCCCTGCATCGCGACGCAGGGACCCGACTGTCTGTCTGGACGGACGCTACTTGACTATGGTTTCTTTGAGGGTCAGTCCCAGGCGCTGGATACCTTCGACGATCATGTCGGGCTTGGCATTGGAGAAGTTGAGGCGCATCGCGTTGTGGCCGCCATCGGCGTTGGGATAGAAGTTGACGCCAGGCACAAAGGCCACTTTGCGCTTCAATGCTACGTTAAGAAGTTCCATCGCATTGAGGGACTCGGGGACGGTGGCCCACAGGAAGAGCCCCCCCCGGGGATGGGTCCAGCTGCACTCCTCAGGCCAGAACTCTGACATAGCATCCAGCATTGTATTCATACGGTCGCCGTAGACCTGGCGGAGCTTTTGCACGTGCGTTTTGAGAATGCCACGCTGGGCGATATCGTTGGCGATCATCTGATCGAAGGTGCTGGTGTGGAGATCGGCGCCTTGCTTGGCCTGCACGAGACGTTGCCGCAGCTCGGTTGGCGCAACCACCCAGCCGATACGGAGCCCAGGGGTCAGCGTCTTGGAGAAGGTACCGAGGTAGATGGTGCGCTCCGGCGCCAGGGAAGCGATGGGGGGGATGTTCTCTCCCGCGTACCGGAGGGCCCCGTAGGGATCGTCTTCGACGATGATGAGATCGTGCTTGCGCGCGACCTCAACGAGGAGGCGCCGCCGCTCTTCGCTCAACGTGATGCCCGCTGGATTGTGGAAGTTGGGTAGCACGTAGACAAATCGAACGGGCGTTTCCTTGATCACGTCCGCAATTCTCTCGACGCACATACCATCCTCGTCGAGCGGCACGTTCACGAATTCGCCTTCGTAGGCTCTCCATGCCTGAATCGCACCCAGGTAGGTCGGGCTGGCCGTCAGCACTGTCGCCCCCGGGTCGATGAAGATCTTGCCGATCAGGTCAAGGGCTTGCTGCGATCCTGTGGTGATCAGGACGTTGTCTGGTCCGTAGTGAATCCCGTACTTGCTCAGAGACTCGGCCAGAAACTCGCGGAGGGGCGGATGCCCTTCGGTGGTACTGTACTGAAGCGCCATCTTCGCTTCGTGCCGGAGAAGGTAGCTGCAAGCTTCTTCGATCTCGCGAACGGGGAATAGTTCCGGTGCGGGTAGCCCACCAGCAAATGAGATCACGTCGGGCAACTGGGTGATCTTCAGCAGTTCGCGAATAGCCGAACTCTTCATACCTGATGTTCTCTTGGCAAGGTAACGCTCCCAGTGCCTTGGGGCGTCGGATGTCGTTGCATCGACCGTCATAACTACCTCCTTCAGTGGTTTTCTGAGCGCAGCTGCTGTGGTTGATGAAACCTGCACAGGTCACAGAGAGAGTGCAGGGGCTCTCCTTAAGGTTGCACGTGCCCAAGATCACATGCCTCGGTGCGCTTTGATTGTAGGCTTACCTGCGTATCTGTCAACCGGGATCGCTTGTCGGGCATGGTGAGTGTGTTAGAATGGGGCTATGGAAAGCGTCGACATCGGAATTGTGATCGTCAACTACAACACACGGGATCTTCTGAGGCGATGCCTCAAGACTGTGCTGGCAAGTAAGGGTGTCAGTCTTCGAGTGTGCGTAGTTGATAACAACTCCGGTGACGGCAGCGCCGAGATGGTGACAGCTGACTTCCCAGAGGTGGCGGTGGTTCACAATGCCGACAACGTGGGGTACCCAGCCGCCAACAATCAGGGGCTCAGGCTGTTTGGGTACAATGATGATGGTGTGTCCCCTGATGCTCCACGGTACGCGCTCCTACTCAATGCCGACACCGAGTTGCCCGAAGATGGGCTTGCCTCGGTGATGGCCTTCGCCGACGAGCGGGCTGATGTCGGCGTGGTGGGTCCGAGGCTGATCCGCCTTGATGGCTCACTGGACAAGGCATGCCGGCGTTCTTTCCCGACGCCAGAGGTGTCCTTCTACCATATGATTGGTCTATCGAAGTTGTTTCCCAAGAGTCCACGGTTCGCTCGCTACAACCTGTCGTACCTGGACGAGAACGAGACGGTCGAAGTTGACTCGGTTGTCGGGGCCTTTATGATGGTGCGGCGCGAGGCTATCCGGGACGCCGGGCTGCTTGATGATAGCTTTTTCATGTATGCTGAAGATCTTGATTGGGCCTATCGGATTAAGCAGGCGGGGTGGCGGGTGCTCTACTACGCCGGCGTCACCGTCCTGCACGTGAAACGGGCCTCGAGTCGCCAGAATCCTCGCGTCCGCGTCGAGTTCTGGCGTTCTATGGAGATATTCTACCGCAAGCACTATGCTGCGGACACCCCAGAGCTCGTTCACGCTCTGATTGTCGCTGTTATTCGGTTGCAGACCCGGCTAACAAGATGGCGCACAGAGCTCGCGTTCTGAAGGCTGAGCAGGCCACGCGCCTGTTCGTGCTCTTTGCTGTCCTCACCGATGTTGCCATGGCGACGTTGGCCTTTGTGCTGGCATACCTTCTGCGTGCGAGTATTCCTCTGCCTGACCCGGTGCAGGGCGTGGCGACGATCGGTGCGTACGTGCCTATGACGTTGATCCACGTTGTATCCCTGGTCGCCGTCTTCTTCTTCGCCAACCTCTATTCTTTGCAGCGCGCCTCAAGAGTCGACGAACTGTCTGGTATTCTGGTCGGGTCGACGATTGGGACACTGATGGGCATCGCTGTGGATTCTTTGATCCTGCGGAACTTTGTCGTTGGGCAGGACTACTCACGCGTGATGGTCCTCTATGCGTGGCTACTCTCGATGATCTTTGTCGCCCTAGGGCGACTTGCCAATGATTGGCTTCGCCGCCGGTTGGTGAGCCGCGGGTGGGGACATCGACGCGTACTGATCGTGGGAGTGGGTGATATCGCCCGGATGATCTTGCAGAGGGTCCTGTGGACCCCAGAGCTCGGGTATGACGCTGTCGGCGTTGTGCAAATGCGAGCCCGTACGCTGGATGAACTACTGGGTGTCCCGGTGGTGGGATCAGCCGAAGAGCTTAGCTCGATCATCGATGCGAGGGAAGTGGACGAGGTTATCATCGCGCTACCTGAGGAGACGTCGCACAACGACCTCATGTGGCTGATCTCGCAATGCGAGCGTGGGCGCGTGATGATCCGAGTGTACCCTGACCTGTTCCAGATTATGGCCGGCGCGGTGAGCATCAGCGAGATGGGTGGCCTCCCTATGCTGACGGTGCGCGACGTCGCCTTGAGTGGATGGCGCCGGGTCGCCAAGCGGCTGGTGGACGTAGTCGGCGCCAGCGCTGGTCTGGTTCTGCTTTCACCGGTGATGGTACTCATATCGGCCTTGATAAAGTTGGAGTCGCCTGGTCCTGCCTTCTATGTGCAGGAGCGTATGGGACTCGATGCACGTCCCTTTCCGATCATCAAGTTCCGATCGATGAGACCCGATGCTGAGAAGCAGGGACCAGGATGGACGACTGAGGATGATCCCCGCAGGACGAGAATTGGGTCCTTCTTGCGCAAGACCAACCTTGACGAGCTACCGCAGTTCATCAATGTGGTGCTGGGTAGCATGAGCTTGGTCGGGCCACGGCCAGAACGCCCGATCTACGTGGAGCAGTTCAGGCGGAGTATTCCGCGCTATATGGAGCGTCATCGAGAGAAGGCCGGCGTGACGGGGTGGGCCCAGGTTAACGGATATCGGGGTGACACGTCCATTATCGAGCGCACCAAGTACGATCTCTGGTACTGCGAGAACTGGTCGTTGCTGCTGGATGTTAAGATCCTTCTGCGTACTGTTGTACAGGTCTTCAAGTCTCCTAATGCGTATTAGCCTGCCAGTGACCGTGGAATCCGGTATAGGCAGTCCAGTTTGCGATGAGGTGAATGTCCGTGGCTGAACACCCCTCCGGTTCTGTGCCTTCCGTATTCTACGATGAGCAGTATTTCCTAAACGTGTGTGAGGGATATCAGGAATTCCGGTCTAGCGAAGGCGCCTATCTGTCGCAACGGCTGGCCGAGGCGCTGGCAGTTGCCGGTATCGCCACCGGTATGTCTGTGCTTGATGTGGGG
>JAGHDT010000089.1 GCA_021159805.1 Anaerolineae bacterium | reverse complement strand
GGCGGGATTACTCGAGCCAGGTGATTGGACGGGGCGTTTTATCCGGCCCGAGTGGGAAGAGAGCCCTGCCAGTCCTCAGCCCGGCCCGCTCCTGCGCAAGGAATTCACCTTGCGTACAAGCGTACGGCAGGCCCGCCTCTTTGTCACCGCGCTGGGTGTGTACGACGCGAGTTTGAATGGAAACACGGTGGGCGACCATGTGATGGCTCCGGGGTGGACGAGTTACCATCATCGTCTGCGCTACCAGACTTTCGACGTGACCGGGCTGCTGCACGAAGGGCCCAACGCGATTGGCGCTATGCTGGGCGATGGCTGGTTCCGCGGACGGCTGGGATTTGGGGGCGGCAGGCCGGCTATCTACGGCGATCGGATTGCGCTCCTCGCCCAGTTGGAGGTGGAATACACGGATGGCGAGACCGAGTGCTTTGTTACCGATGAAACCTGGCGGGCGAAGCGTGGGCCGGTTCTTGCCAACGACATATACGATGGCGAGACGTATGACGCTCGCCTGGAAAAGCCAGGGTGGTCAGAACCAGCCTACGGCGACCGCGATTGGGCAGGGGTAAGGACAGTTGAGTGGGATTTCGCCACCCTCTTTGCGCCGCTGGGCCCGCCTGTCCGCCGGATCGAGCTCGTTGCGCCGAAGGAGATCTTCCTATCGCCATCGGGGCGGACCTTGATCGACTTCGGCCAAAACCTGGTCGGCCGGCTGCGCCTAACTGTGAGCGGACCAGCAGGCCAAACGATTACGCTGCGCCACGCCGAAGTCTTGGAGAACGGAGAGCTAAGCACACGGCCTCTGCGGCACGCCCGAGCTACTGATCATTACACTCTGCGCGGCAGCAACAACGGCGATCAGGAGATCTGGGAACCGCGCTTCACGTTCCACGGGTTTCGCTATGCTGAGATCGAAGGTTGGCCGGGCGAGCTCAAAGGCGAGAACATCAGGGCAGTGGTCTGTCACTCGGATATGGAGCGGACCGGCTGGTTCGATTGCTCCGATCCACTGATCAACCGGCTCCACGAGAATGTGGTCTGGGGCATGCGGGGTAATTTCCTGGACATTCCAACAGACTGTCCGCAGCGCGATGAGCGCCTTGGTTGGACCGGTGATATCCAAGTCTTTACACCAACAGCTTCCTTCTTGTTTGATTCTGCGGGTTTTCTCGCTTCCTGGTTGGCCGACCTTGCGGCCGAACAGAAAGCGACAGGAGTCGTACCCTTCGTAGTGCCTGACATAATGGCCAGGGCGACTCCTCCGGCTGCCGCCTGGGGCGATGCGGCGGTTGTCGTCCCTTGGGTGCTTTACCAACGCTTCGGCGATGTGAAAATCCTGGCGGATCAGTTTGAGAGTATGTGTACGTGGGTCGATCTGATCGAACGCATCGCAGGGAAGAATAGGCTATGGGATCAAGGATTCCAGTTCGGTGACTGGCTGGACCCAGCTGCTCCTCCAGAAAAACCGGGAGATGCTCGCACGCCAGGTTTTATCGTCGCCTCCGCCTATTTCGCCCGTTCGGCTGAGTTGTTAGGCTGGACCGCGCGGGTGCTGGGCCGGAAAGAGGAGGAAGATCGCTACCTTGCCCTCGCTGGCGAAGTGCGCGAAGCCTTCAATCGGGAATATGTGACCCCATCGGGCCGGCTTCTCAGTGACTCATCCACGGCCTATGCCCTGGCACTGCAATTTGCGTTGCTACCCGACGAGTCTCAGCGCCAGCACGCCGGAGCAAGGTTGGTGACGCTGGTGCGCGCCAGTGGTTATCGCATCAGCACGGGTTTTGTTGGCACGCCGCTGATCTGTGATGCACTGTGCAGCCAGGGGCATTACGCAGCTGCTTTCCGTCTGTTGACCCAACGCGAGTGTCCTTCGTGGCTCTATCCGGTGACCATGGGCGCCACCACCATATGGGAACGCTGGGACAGCATGCTGCCCGACGGTTCGGTCAATCCGGGCGAGATGACCTCTTTCAACCACTATGCTCTGGGCGCGGTGGCCGATTGGCTGCACCGCACGGTAGCCGGTTTGGCTCCGGGCGAGCCGGGTTACCGACGCCTTGAGATTCAACCCCGGCCGGGCGGCGGATTGTCCTTCGCAGCGGCGCGTCACAGCACGCCTTACGGAACAGCGGCCTGCTCTTGGCGGCTCACAGCAGAGGACATCACCGTCGAGGTTGAGGTGCCGCCGAACACAACAGCCCGGGTGACCCTACCTGGGAAGGATGGCTCCCCGATCGGAATTGCCTCAGGAAAACACACCTGGACCTATGCCTATCAGCCTCCTGATGCAGAGCGGAAGCAGCTCTCCCTGGACAGCACAATTGGCGAGTTGATTGATGATGCCGAGGCTTTTCCTTTGATTGTGCAGGCGATGTCCGAACACGGCCATGAGCTGGTAGGTGATCTTCTGGCTCAAGAACAGACACGCTTGCGAGATGCTCTGGGATTCTTGCCGTGGGGCGAGGAGTTGCTTGCCTCCGTTGCTGAGATTCTCTCCGGGCTGAACCGTTGAGATTGAGTTAGCAGGGCGACTTTTCAGGCTGGCGTGGTCTGGGAGGGAACGCCAGAGGGTCGGAATGGCACGCCAGGTACAGTGACCGAACCCAGATCGTCCAGGGCGTCGTGTGCGCTTGTGCGAGCTGTTGAGGGGTGATTGCGCATTTCGCGAAACGTCCTGCCGTTGTCCGGTGTTCTGAAGCAGCCGGATACCTCCCGCTTCGACTTGGCCATGCGCATGTCGCCTTCGACCTGGTTGTTGTCAAACGGCGCCGCAAAACTGGGGCAGGCGCCGGCGCGGCTGGTTGATGTTGGCGGGGGCGGTCGAGCAGCTTTTCAGCGGGGCCTTACCTGGCCTTGCCCCGCCACTCTGGCCTTCTCGGGGTGACGTGCCCAGCCTTGCTGGTGCGGCCGTTGCCGAAAACGATGGGATTCCGCACCTGTGAACTGCAGGATCTGGACATGATGGGTCAGCCGATCCCGCGAGGCGGCGATCGGCCGTTCGTCTCCAAAGGCCTGCACCAGTCTGCAACGCGCAGGTTGGTCGCCACGACCTGTACCACGCGCTCGCAGAGCGTAGAGCAGAGCTCTGGCGACTTGTCCGCGGACATACGGGGAGACAGAGACGCTGACGCCGTCGACATCGCCTCTCCAACTTCAAACGTGATCGGACCCAGCACGTGATGTTGTGGGCGTTACCGCAAACGCAGAGGAGTGACCGGTGAATAAAGAGAGCGCCCCGGAACTGTCCACGGGGCTGACCCGGATGCCGGCTGAGTATGAACTGCGCATGAGCCTTGGCTGGTTGAGCAACCTCAGGTGGATCGCCGGTGCCGCTGTACTGACAGCCACCTGGATCACCGTCAGTATCCTTGGATTGGGCATCCCGGCTCTCCCCCTCATGGCGATCGGCGTTGGCATCTGCCTCTACAACGCGGGATTCAAGTGGTGGCTGAGCCGCATCCAGCGCGACTCTCCTGGCGTCAGTGCCCAACCCCACACGCTGGCACGACTCCAGATC
>JAGHDT010000051.1 GCA_021159805.1 Anaerolineae bacterium | reverse complement strand
GGGATGCCCACAAAAACCAGGCTGCCTACCCGAATAACCTGCACTGGTGCCGCTATGGTGGATGGTGTGGAACCGCTCTGTGCCCGCTCCAATGTCTCGTCTGCCCAGGCCAGCATCGCGCGCTGAATCCTGGCTTCAACGGTCTCCTGCGAAGCTTTGATCGCCGCGAGATTGTGCAGGTGCTCTTCTCTCAGCTGCGCCACGATTGCGGTCGAGAGTGTCGGCTGAAGAGGCAGCGTCAGCACCTCGCTTGCTGAGGTCACGGTTGCTACCTTCTCTGCCCCCGTAGACCGGCTCGATCGATCCTTTATCTTGGCCAGGGTCTGACCGACGGCGTCAGCCAGGGCTTGTCCAAGCCACTCAACGTCCTCAAAACTGCCGCGGTGCACCGGATCCACGTTGCCGTCGGCGCCTGTCAAGAAGAAGGCTGTGCCGCCTGATGCAGCCTCCAGTGCCCGGATCGCGGCACCCGGATAGTCAGCCGAGATCCAGAGGTTATCTGCAGTCATCACCACGGGATGGCACCCGTAGTTGATGAGCATGGCGACCGTCTCGCCGCCCATATCCCGCAGCCAGGCGACTCCAACCTCGGTGTCAATGTCTTGCCTATCCCCGCGGCGATTGTAGGCCCCCTCGGGCAGCGCTGCGCTGCCTGTATCAAGCTTGACCGGGCGCATAGATGTCGCGGCGCGCTCTGCTACGTTGATCAGCTGTGGACGGAGCTCCTCCAGATAGTCCAGGGAGACTTCGCCGCACTCGTGCAGTATCATGGTCGCGGGGCTGCTGTGGGTATGTATGCATGCGAGCATTACGGCGTCCGCCGGCGTCCCCGTGATGGCGGCGATCTGGCGGCGGATGTCGCGACGGGTGTCGGCAGAGAATCCGGCCTCCAGTCCAAGCAGGTCGCAGACAACGAGGAGTGCCTGCCGGGTGCCGTCGCTCAACGCCAGCGCCCGGGCATAGAGCGGGTCGTGAACGCCAACGGCGTGTCCGATCCGCGCCACGTAGCCCGACAGGTAGATCTTGGTGGCGGGATCGGTGCCGATGGCTGGTGTGATGTCGATCGTTGCTGCGCCTGCGCGTAATCCGGTGTGTAATGACTGCATAAGTGTGCTTCCTTTGGTTTCTGTGACTCTATGATATTGCACGATTGTGCGTTGTCCAGCACCGCGACCAGGGCGTGTGAACTTGGGTGATGATCCTTCCCAGACCGTTGTGGAGACACGGCACTGCCGTGTCTCCTGCGGTGGGCACAATCGCGCACCGGAAGACGCCCCACCGGGGCGTCTGTACGAAGGGCGCCGGAAGTGACCGGGATGACGATAGCTGCGACGAGCGTGTGGGATGCGTGTGCCCGTGGGCTAGTCACATCCTGGAGGTGGGATAGAATGACGTAGCGTGAAGCCGACCGGCTTCGCGCCATCTTGCCAGCTGTGTCTATGGAGATTGTGGAATGCTGAAGCGATTCGTGTTGTATGGCCTGCCTTTGTTGGCGGATCTTATCGTTGGACTGGTTCTCTTTGTCGGCCGGCATTCGCTGGCCAGCCGGGGTTTTGACGAGGCGACGGTGGGTTCGATTGTGCTGGTTTACGGGTTCGGCTACGTGGTCTCCAGCCTGCTTATGGCCAAGATCGTCACCCCGGCGCGCGCCAAGGCCGAGATGCTGATCTCTTTGGCGAGTATTGCTCTGATCTGCCTTGTGTTGGTCAATGTACAGGCATTGTTCTTGATGCAGGTGCTCTACTGTATATTCCCGCTGGTTGTGAGTATGTACTTCAATGCGTTCCAGATCTATATGCTGGGCATCTCCAATGAGGATGCGCGGCCGCTTGCGATCACCATCGGCCGATTTACCTTCTCCTGGTCGGTGGGCTACGCGGTGGGGCCGTTTGTCTCCTCGTTGCTCAAGAACTACAGTACTTGGGCTCAGATCTACTATCTGGCTGCCGGGGTCGCCGTTGTGATGGGACTATTGCTCTACCGCTTCAAGCCGCTGCGCGAGGAGCGAGCAGAGAGAGTGACAGAACCGGTGCCGGAGCAGAGCCAGCGGCGCAGTCTGGTGAGGGCGTCGTGGGTGGGTCTCCTACTGGGATGGACCGGTTACAATGCGTTGATGATCTACTGGCCGGTTCAGGCGGTGCAGCTTGGCGTGTCGTCCACGACGAAGGGGATGGTCGAGTTCGCGTTTGCCGCAGCGCAGGCGGTGTCGGCGTTGGCCCTGTCGTATGTGCCGGGTTGGCATCACAAACCCAAGTGGCTGGCAGGGCTCGGCTCACTGGCGGTGATTGCTCTGGTCTTGTTCAGCAGAGCGGCATCCGCGCCGCTCTTTGTAGTCGCCGGACTTCTCTATGGCACCTACCTCGGCGGGATGTGGAGCCACGTGGCGTACCATTCGATGTTGGAGGAGGACAAGGCCGTTCGGCGTGTGGCGCTTAATGAGACATTCGTGGGCATCTGTTTCCTGATCGCCTCCCCGTTGGCCGGGCTGCTGCACCGGTCGGGTACACCCTTTGGCGGGTCGTATCTGCGCCTGGCAGGGATCCTGGCCGTAGGCCTGATCGCGGAGGTG
>JAGHDT010000351.1 GCA_021159805.1 Anaerolineae bacterium | reverse complement strand
TGTTCTACAACATGGTGGACTGTGCCAGGCGGGGCAATTGGGGTGAGGTCCTCCTGGGGCAGAGCGGACTGGCGGGACTTCTCTTATACGGTGCGATGGTTGGGTTGGGTGCGGGATTTCTAACTCCGGATTTTCCAATCAGCGCGCGTGTCTTGCTGCCTGTAATGTTGGCCGCCGGCCTGGGGATCGCAGCCTCCGGCTTCTTGATACCGTTGATCGAGGAGCGGTCAGTGTCGCGGGGAAGAGTGGGCATGCTTGTGACAGAGGGCTTCTTTGAGCTTTTCGAATCGTTGATCGGCTTGTTGAGCAACACGCTCTCCTATGTGCGTATAGGGGCTTTTGCGGTCGCTCACGGTGTGCTCAGCCTGGTTGTCTTTATGTTGGCCGAGCGAGTGAATCCCGGGCAAGGCCTGGGATACTGGTTGGTTGTTGCGCTGGGGAATCTGTTTGTGATTGGTTTTGAGGGGATGATTGTGGCCATACAAACCATCCGACTGGAATACTACGAGCTTTTCAGCAAGTTCTTCACCGGTGGTGGGGTGCGATTCAACCCGCTGCGTATGTTGCCGGCGGAGCAGGCTTCGTGATGAGAAACGAATGGAAGTGGAGGGGGATGTTATGAAATACGTTGTTGCGTTGCTCGCTGGGGTGATGCCTATGGTGCCGGCAGTGATTCTGTTTGTGAATCGAAGGCGCAAGCCTGAGGAATTGGCACGGAAGACTGTCCTGGGGCTCAGCGCCCTGAACCTGGTGATTCTGTTCGCCATGGTCGGTCTCGTTATGGCCGGTCTGGCGGTGCCTGACCTGGCGGAAGCTTCCGGCCTTTACCAAGCACCAACACCATCAGGGCCCGATCCCCTCGCTGCCATCGGCGCCGGTATCGCTGTGGGCGTTGGTGCTCTGGGCGCCGGTATTGCCGTGGGCAATGTCGGCTCCGCCGCAGTTGGGGCCATCGCTGAGAAGCCCGAGATCTTCGGCCGAGTGCTGATCTTCGTCGGGTTGGCCGAGGGTGTGGCAATCTACGGCTTGATCATTGCTTTCATCATTCTGGGTTAGAATCATGAAGCTTCTCGTGGTCGGATCTGCTCCTGCGGTATGGGGGTTTTCGCTCGCCGGTATTCATGGCCAGGTGACGACAACCGCGGTGGATCTGATGGCTGCCTTGGACCACGCGTGTCAAAGCACCGACATAGGTGTTGTCATGATCACCAGTGATGTGGTTGACCTGGCCAGAGAGCGCGTCAACGCTCTGATGGCAAGAAGTGAGTTGCCGCTGATCATAGAAATACCGGGGCCTGATGGGCCTTCGCCAGACCAACCTTCCATTAACGAGATGTTGCGACGAACAATTGGGGTAAGATTATGAGCTTAGGCGATATTAAGTCTCTCTCAGACGCGGTCATGTCGCAAGCTAAGCAAGGGCTTGAGCGGGCTCTCACTCAGGCTGAGTCCTTGGCTCAGAGCACCCGCGATCAGGCACGTGCTGACGCTGAGGTCGAGAGCAAGAAGATTGTGGCGGGTGCGGAGTCACAGGCCCAGCGTCTCCTGGAGCAGGCGCGTGCGACTGCACGTCTTGAGGCCCAGTCGATGAAGTTGGGGCGACGCGAGGCGCTGTTGAGCAACGTCTTCGATCTGGCGGCTGCGCGGCTGTCTGATGTCCAGGGCCTTGAGGACTACCGCAGTGTGGCCTTCGCACTGGTGCGTGATGCTGTTGAGCATATGGAGAAGGTCGGCGCCCTGGTGATACTGGCGGATGATGTCACCCGAGCGTTCTTTGATGATTCGGCACTTGATGAACTCAGCAGTGATGTGGGGTGTGAGCTGTCGCTAGGGTCTGCTCTGGAAGAGGGCACGGGACTGGTCGCTCAGAGCCTCGATGGGCGCCTGGTCTACGATAACACGTTACAGGCCAGGTTGGACAGGCATAGATCGTCGTTGAGGGCCTCGGTCTTCCAGATTCTGCGAGGGGGCGATGCATGATCGGTACTGAGGTACACCCGAAGCAGGTGGGTGTCGTTACCTGGGTCAACGGCCCGGTGGTTCGCGCCCGTGGTTCCCGTGACGTCAGTATGCATGAGGTGGTTCAGGTGGGGCCGGAGCACCTGGTTGGCGAGGTCATCCGTCTGACCGGTGATACGATCACCTTGCAGGTCTATGAGGAGACAGCCGGTCTGAAGCCGGGCACGCCTCTCTACACAACTGGGGCCCCGCTATCCCTTGAGCTTGGGCCGGGGTTGATGTCCGGCATCTTCGACGGCATTCAGCGGCCACTGCCGGTGATTGAAGCGCGCAATGGCGCGTTTATCCCGCGGGGTATTCGGCTTACCCCACTCTATCGTAAGCAGGCCTGGGGATTTGTGCCTCGTGCTGAGATCGGCCAGCCGGTGCACGGGGGCGTGATTCTGGGGGTGGTGCAGGAGACGCCGCTGGTTGAGCATCGGGTGATGCTTCCCCACGGGATTTCCGGTGAGTTGACGTGGATTGCACCAGAGGGCGAATATACGTTGGAGGATGAGATTGCCCGGGTCGCCACGCTGCTGGGCGAGCGATCGGTGACGATGCTCCAGAGATGGCCTGTCCGCAAGCCGCGACCCTCTCAGGCGCGCCTTCGTCCCTCTGAACTGCTGGTCACCGGTCAGCGTGTCCTGGATACGTTCTTTCCGTTGGCCAAGGGCGGGACGGCGGCGATCCCCGGTGGGTTTGGCGCGGGCAAAACGGTGCTGCAGCACCAGATCGCCAAATGGAGCGATGCGGATGTCATCATCTACGTCGGCTGCGGAGAGCGGGGCAACGAGATGGCTGATGTGCTCAGGCAGTTTCCGGAGCTTCGCGACGCGCATTCGGGGCGCCCGTTGATGGAGCGCACGATCCTGATCGCCAACACGTCCAATATGCCCGTGGCGGCCCGTGAGGCCAGCATCTACACCGGTGTGACGCTGGCGGAATACTACCGCGACATGGGCTACGATGTAGCGTTGATGGCCGACTCGACCTCCCGCTGGGCCGAGGCCTTGCGTGAGATATCGGGGCGTCTTGAGGAGATGCCGGCGGATGAAGGCTTCCCCGCTTATCTTCCGGCCCGGTTGGCTGAGTTCTACGAGCGTGCCGGAAGAGTGACCACGCTCAATGGGGACAACGGGTCGGTGAGCCTGATTGGGGCCGTGAGTCCGCCAGGTGGCGATTTTTCGGAGCCAGTAACGCAGCATACCCGCCGCTTTGTGCGCTGTTTCTGGGCCCTCGACAAGGCGTTGGCCGCCGAACGGCATTTTCCATCGGTGAACTGGCTGGAGAGCTATAGCCAATACGTCGATGAACTGGGAGATTGGTGGAAGGCGCAGGGTTTTGACAACTGGGCAGCGCTGCGCGAGCAGGCCTTGGACCTGTTGCAGCGCGAGAACCATCTGCAGCAGATCGTCCAACTCATCGGTGCGGATGCACTCCCAGATGACCAGCGGCTGATCCTGGAGACCGCGCGGCTGCTGCGTGAGGGCTTTCTCCAGCAAAACGCTATGGACGATGTGGACACGTTCGCCAGCATCGACAAGCAGATTCGGCTGTTGTCACTTATCCTTGACTTCCACGGGCAGGCGACCCGGTTGATCGACCGAGGCTGCCCGGTGATCGTCATCCGTGCTCTTCCGTCGGTCGGGAAAATCGTGCGTCTCAAAGATACAGTGACGAATGACGCCGTCGAGCAGATTGATGCAGTGCGGGATCAGCTGCGAGATGAGATCCGTGAATTGGAGCAACGGTACATATGAGCAGCATAAAGTCTTCTGGCGGTCGCGTGGTCAAGGGTCTGTCTGAAATCAATGGCCCGATTGTTGTCGTGGAGGGCGCTCTTGACGCCGGCTATGATGATGTCGTCATCGTCGAGGGGGATGATGGCGAAGAACGCCGCGGCCGGGTGTTGGAGGCCGGGGAGGGATTCGCCGTCATCCAGG
>JAGHDT010000254.1 GCA_021159805.1 Anaerolineae bacterium | reverse complement strand
CGTCAATGCAGAGCTGATGTACATCAGCACCAACGAGGTCTTCGACGGCACCGCCCACGAACCCTATCACGAGTGGGCTACCCGCGCCCCGGTCAACGCTTATGGACGCTCCAAGCTGGCCGGTGAGTGGTACGTCCAGAACCTGCTGACGCGCTTCTACATCGTCCGCACCGCCTGGCTCTACGCCGTCAACGGGCGCAACTTCCCGCACCGCATGATCGAATTGGCCGACGAGCGCGGGTCCCTGAACGTGGTCTCAGATGAAGTGGCCAGCCCAACCTACGTCCCCGATATGGTCGACGCCATCGTCACTCTTCTGGAAACGAATGCCTACGGCATCTACCATCTGGTCAACGAAGGCGTCGCCTCCCGCTACGAGCTTGCACAGGCGCTGATGCAGCACAGCGGGCGCGGCGACGTCCCCCTGACCCCCATCACATCCGATGCTTTCGAGCGCGCCAGCACGCCGCCGGCCTACGCCCCGCTGGCCAACAATGCAGCCGCAGCGCTGGGCATCCGGCTGCGCCCGTGGGATGACGCCGTCGCCGCCTTTATCAGCGATGCTGGCTACCGCCGCGAATGAACGACGAAGCTCGACCGCGCGTCTCCATCATCATCCCCAACTGGAATGGCGCGCACCACCTGCCGGTGTGTCTGGACAGCTTGCGCCGCCAGAGCTATCAGGGCATCGAGGTGATTGTGGTGGACAACGCGTCCCGGGACAACTCACTGGAGGTCCTGGGACGGTATGCGGGGGTCCGGACACTGGCACAGAGCACAAACCTCGGTTTCGCCGGCGCGTGCAACGCTGGGCTCCGGGCAGCAACCGGCGAGTTTCAGATCCTGCTCAACAACGACACCGAAGCCCATTCCGAGTGGGTCGCGGCCGTCGTGCGCACCTTTGACGATCATCCGGAGGCCGGTATGGTGGCCTCCAAGATGCTGCTCTTTGACCAGCGCGATATCCTGCACACCGCGGGGGATTACGTGACCCCCGACGGGCTGGCCCACAACCGCGGGGTATGGCACAAAGACGCAGGGCAGTACAACCGCCGCGCCTACGTCTTCAGCGCCTGTGGCGGAAGTGCAGCCTACCGCCGTTCGATGCTGGATGAGATCGGGCTGCTGGACGAGGACTTCTTCTTCTCTTTCGAGGATATTGATCTGGCGTGGCGGGCACAGCTGGCAGGCTGGCGCTGCGTCTTCTCCCCCGAGGCCATCGTCTACCACAAGCTCAAAGCCTCCGGTGGGGGTAAAACGGCATCGTACTACGACGGCCGCAACCGCATCTTCACGCTGGCAAAGAACTACCCGAAGGAGATGTGGAAAGATCACGCCAAGGCGATCCTGAGTGCCCAATGGCATCTCGCGTGGTCGGCCTTGAAAGCGTGGCGCGGCGCCGAAGCTCGCGCCACGCTGCGGGGACTGATCGCAGGCCTACTCGGCCTGCCGCGGATGCTGCGGAAGCGCCGTGTGGTGCAGGCCTCGCGCAAAGTCGAGCGGCTCTACCTGGAACGCCTGATGCAGCCGCCCTACGAGATCCCGATCGAGCGGACCGACAAACGGGATTGCGTGGTGTAGGGGGAGCCCTCAACCCCGGACTCAGAAGTCCGCTCCCTCTCCCATCGGAATGGGAGAGGGAGCCGGAAGCGCCAGTGGCATACGTGCCCCATTTCTGCGGAAACCACTCATTGCAGGCCAGGGCTGGTGTCCCACCGCGTCCCAAGAACAGGAACCATCGGTGGCATATGGGCACACCAACCCTTCGAGAATAGACCTTATGTTCGCTTGCGCACACCACGCAAGACGAAAATGCAGGACCCGTTCTGCTCGGGCCGGTGTCCGCCCCGACTGCGTCGGGGGCCCGCGCCCGTCTTCGTGTCCAGCGTTCCGCAGAGGGGCACGGTGAGACGCTGATCACAACAACATTGAGTTATGTTCGAAACAGACATCATGTTCGCTTGCGCACACCACGCAAGCATGAAAATGTCCAGGGCAGGTTAAGCTCCCCTGAACGGGGACAAGTCGTTATGTTAGCTTGACCATCTGCTCGACAATAGAAAGTGCTATTCTCGAAGCAGACTCCCCTTCAGCGATCTCATCTGCCTCGGTGGTTCAGCGATTCAACACCCCCGCCCGAGCAAGCTCGCGCTAGAGCCTCAGGGCCTCTGCGCACACCTGCATGTTCGTCGTCGCATCTCCGCCAGCCTTTCATGCACCCTCCGGCACCGGTCCAGCCAGAGCTCCTCGTACGCTGACGGCGACACGACCCGTCCCTCCAAATCCATGATGGTTCTGATACGCTCTGCCCGGCACCACTCTACGCAGATCCGGTAAGCGTTCCAATCCAACTCGTCCACATCCCAAACGACCGGGATGGCGCGCAGCCCAGCACGACACGCTGCAAAGGCCCGGGTGTGGCCGTCGGTGGCGACAATGAAGCCATCCAACTGCACCACCGGGATCGCGGGCAGTCTCTCTACACGGCGGGGCCACCACCAGGCCTGGACCTGCGCCAGCTTGGCACTGCTGATGTAGAGCTGGCTCGGCTGAACCTGGCTCAGCGGCAGCAGGACGACCCTAGACAGTGGGAACCTCCAGCTCAGACGGCACCGGTGTAGGGAACGCCAAAGCAACCTCGCCTGCACGGCGGAGCAACCCCACCCCGGTGATCGCGATCTGGAGCAGCTGCTGGACCAGCAGCGTGAGCAGCCACCACGATATAGG
>JAGHDT010000261.1 GCA_021159805.1 Anaerolineae bacterium | reverse complement strand
GTCGGGCACGCTACGGGAGCAGCAACGTACAGCCCGTTGACGGTCCGCAGCTTCCGTCTCGAAAAATCGGCTCCGAACAAGAGCGGACTCGTGAAAGCCGCGCTTTTTGACTTCGGTTGGTTGCGTGACTATACTAGAGGAGCGTGCTGAGGACACCATTTCGGTAGGTCCTAGAGATTGCTGGACGATTATCAGGAGGGTGGAGATGAGTAAGCGACCTGGTGGTGAATTGGCAACACGACCGTTGCACTTTATCTGGATTACTGACTGCTCGGGGTCGATGAAGACCGATGGCAAGATCCAAGCTTTGAACGTGGCAATTCATGAGGCAATCCCCCACATGCAGAAGGTCGGTGCGGAGAATCCGAACGCGCAGGTTCTGGTGAGGGCGATCAAGTTCTCAAATGGCGCGCAGTGGCACATTTCGCAACCCACGCCGGTTGAGGACTTCAAATGGGAGGACCTGCAGGCTGATGGCGTGACGGATATGGGCAAGGCGCTGTCGATGGTGGCCGAGCAGCTCAAGATCCCGCCAATGACGGATCGTGCACTACCGCCAGTGCTGGTGCTGATTTCTGATGGCCAGCCCACGGACAGCTTCGAGAGTGGGCTGAAGGAACTGATGGACCAGCCTTGGGGTAAGAAGGCCGTGCGCATCGCCATCGCCATCGGCTCTGATGCTGATTACGATGTTCTGCAGAAGTTCATCGGTCACGTCGAGATCAAGCCGCTCCAGGCCAACAATCCGGAGTCATTGGTCAACTACATCAAGTGGGTTTCGACCGCAGTCCTCAAGTCTGCGTCGAGTCCGGCTAGCCAAACGGCAGCGTCAGCTCCCACAACTAACGTGCCTGTGCCGGCCGTCCCAACACTCACACCCGCGGATGATGACGGCCTTGTGTCGGCCGACGACGTCTGGTAGGCTGGATTAGGTCCAGGCTATGATACCAGAACCGTCGTGGCAAGTTATCGGCCAATCGGTTCGGGGCGCTTCGCACGTTCGTGCTGATCTGCCAAACCAGGATGCGATTAGTTGGCGACCTTCCTCACGGGGTGGGCCGCCACTAGTCTTGGTGCTCTCTGATGGTCACGGAAGTGCCAAGAGCTTCCGAAGTGACCGGGGCTCGAGATTCGCCGTCACCGCGGCTGCTGATTTGCTGCAGGAGCTTGTGTCTGGGTTGCCGGAGCCACAGAACCTCTCGGTCGTCAAACGGTTTGCTGGAGAGCGTCTCCCGGACGAGTTGGTGCGGCGTTGGCGGAGTGCCGTTGATGGAGATCTTGCTGAACATCCCTTCACTGAACCCGAACTGGCCAAGCTCACCCAGCAACGCGGTGAGCCAAGTCGCAAGGGGGTCGCCAAGAACCCACGTTTGGCGTATGGAGCCACTGTGCTGGGGGTGTTGGTGACCCAGGATTTCTTGCTCTTCCTTCAACTGGGCGATGGAGATATCCTGGTTGTTGCTGATGACGGCCTTGTGACACGTCCTCTTGCCCGAGACGCCCGCTTGATGGCGAACGAGACGACGTCTCTCTGTATGTCTGAAGCCTGGCGCGAGGTCCGGCTGCGCTTCCAGGCGAACTACGGCGGGCTTCCGGCCTTGATTATGGCTGCCACCGATGGCTATGCCAATTCTTTCGTGAATGACGATGCTTTCCGCAAGGTCGGTTCCGACATCTTGGCGATTATGCGCGAGGACGGTGTGCAGTCGGTGGAGGAAAACTTACTGAACTGGCTCGACGAGGCCTCAGCGACCGGCAGCGGAGACGATATCTCGCTGGGCATTCTGTATCGTGTGGATGCGATTCAGGCTCAACCCGGGGCGGGGGCGTCTTCCGAGGAGTCGGGCGGTTTGCCTGATGCGGAGTTTTCCACTTCGCCCGTCAGCCCTGGCGTGGCCCACGCCTTGCCTACGGGCACTGATGGCTTGGATGCGCAGCTGGCCAGTGAGGGGGGCCGCCGTGATGCGGCCGAGGACTCTGAGATGGGCTCCCGTTTTATTGCGCGTTTCAAGCACGAGGGCCCCAGCGAGCCGAGTAAACGTGTTAGTTTGACGGACGCTATCGGCGGCGATAGCGAGGAGGCCGATGACGCAGCATCGGCCGACGCATCGGCCGACGTTGCACGACGTGACTAGCGCGCTCAGGCCATCGCTGCCATCCCACACCACAGGGCACTTCAGGGCACGCACAGGGAGAAGCGTGACATCTCGATATCATACGCAGTCAGTGTCTGGTGAGTTGGCACCGGTGCTGCCTGTGCGGCTCTGCATTTGAGCATGCATGGACGATAAGCCACGTCGAATGCTTCACGACATCGCCAGAACCTATGGCGCCGAAGTTCTCAATGATCCACGGCGCTGTCGCGCTTTGCTGATGGACTTCTGTGGGGAGTATAGGGGCGAGATCAACTTGCTGGACATGGCGTTGCGGGAAGGGATTCCCGGCGAGCTGACGGCGGCAGGGCCGATCGTGCCTCGAGGGCTACTTCTCGCACGGTTGGTACAACGACTCAAAGATGGTTACTTCCTGCCTGATGAGGCAGCCCGGTGGGCCGTTGAGGCCTGCGAGGAGGCGGTGAGCTCCCCAGCGGCTGACCGCGGCGCTGCGCGTGTCTTCCACTCAGATGTTGCTGCTACTGTGTCCGTGCGCGAATGGTTGTCCGGTGATCGCAGTTGGCAAGTCATTGGTGTGACGCCGGGTGAGGTCGAGTTGCCTCCGAATGTGGAGCTTCGCCTGAGTGGCCGTATTGACGACGCTGCTGCCGAACAGCTTGCTGGAGATCTTGAGTCCGCCGGGGGGATCCATCAGCTGGACTTCAGCTATAGCCCCATCACAGACTATGGTCTGGCGGCGCTGGTGGCGGTAGTGGGCGTGGTGTCGATGGACCTCAGCCGCACCTCGATCACCCTGACGGTGCTGCCACCAAGTGTTGAGCGGTCCAGCCTCAGGGAGATGAACCTTTGGGGAACGGCTGGTCTCAGCGATGACAGTCTTGGTGTACTGGCGCAGATAGGGGGTCTGGAACGGGTTGAGTTGGGCCGGTGCCGCAAGATCACCGATGCCGGCCTTGCCCATCTGGCAATCTTGCCGGGACTGACGTACCTGGGG
>JAGHDT010000011.1 GCA_021159805.1 Anaerolineae bacterium | reverse complement strand
TCCCGATACTCTACGTCGGGACCGCCATCGCGAGCGGCGTGAATATCGGCTATCGGCATATGCTGCCGTTGCACCCCTTCATCTACCTCCTGATCGTGCAGTTGCCCCTTACCAAGCCGGCCGTGAAATCGGTGTGCGCCTTCCTGGTTGTCTGGCTCACGGCTGAATCTCTTGTGACCGCCCCGTACTACCTCTCATACTTCTCCCCCATAGTGGGCGGTTCGGAGCAAGGTTGGCGCTATCTCGCAGACTCCAACACAGATTGGGGACAAGGATACAGGTCGCTGCGCTCGTATCAGGTCGCCAACAAGGAGTGTGCCACCATCAGATACTCTGGGCCGGAGGGATACATCGGGCTCGCCACATATGATGTTCAGTACACAGCCCTTCCACCGGTACACAGCAACCCGGCGCCCATCCTTCTACCTGACCTCTATCCTGACGCCGGTCACTATGCCATGAGCGCCAACAGCCTGAGCGGACTGGGCAGCGTCGCCCCAGACAACTACTCGTGGTTCCGGTACCATCAAGCAGATACCGTCGTCGCAGATGCGATCTTCATCTATGATGTGCCCCCGATGCCTGAACACACTTGGCTGGCTCAGTGTTCTGTTCCCATGGCGCCGCTGAATGCAGCCGCCATCACCGAAGGATTCTCGCCATCCCCATCACGTCAAGTCACGTTTGACTGCTCCCAAGCCTGGATCTACCCGGCAGGCCCAGACCAGATGGGCTGGTACGCTATGCACGAGCAGACTATGCTCTCGGGCGGCAGAACACGACAGCGTCTCGGCCTAGCTGAGCCCAAAGCAGAGAATGCATTCGTCGCGCGAAGACTGGAGCAACTGCATATCAGCTACCGACAGTGGGATTACCGGGAGACACCAGCGTTCCTGCTCTATGAATCAACCTCGGAAACCCCAGCCAGTGTGCCGCAGCCCCGTACGACATACATAGACTACGTGGGGTCGGCGCCCACCGGCCTCTCAGAGACGGCCTACCTCCCGGTAGCGCTTGAGGGGCCACTGACGTTGCTGGGCGTGCAAGCCTACCAGAACGGGAATGCCGTGGAGCTCGAGACGTGGTGGCAAGTCACATCCCCGCCCAGCTCTAGGCCGTTCTCCGTCATGGCTCATCTGGTACGAGAGGACGGTGCCACAGTGGGAGTCGCGGATGGGTTTGGCATAGCACTGTCCGATCTGGCGCAGGGCGATATCGTGGTACAATCCCACGCGTTCACACCTGGTGAGGGTGTGAAAGGGCTCTGGCTTCGAACCGGCGTATACTGGTCCGATACAACCGAGCTATGGACAATAGAAGATCAAGTCGGTAACGCAATCTTCGTCCCGCTCCAGGAAGTCATCGTGCGATGAAGAGATCCTGGCTGGCCCCAATAGGATTGCTGTTGGTCGGTTTCTGTATACTAGTTCTGGGTATACCGAGGATTTCCCTCACCTTTGACGAACCTTCCCATTTGGCTTCCGGCTATGCAGCACTTGCGCGTGGCGCGGATGGGTTGTGGACAATGAGCGCCAGAGGCCACCCGCTTCTGGTTGATGCTTGGGACGCTTTGCCGCTGTATGCGGGCAACTCAACGCTGCGTGTAGAACACCTGCCGGGATGGAAAAACGACTACAAGCTCTACGTACGATCGTTCATTGAAGAGATTGGACCCCTGCAAGTGAGCGAAATCGCCGGACGCATCCCCACTGCCCTGCTGACGGTGCTCCTGGCCGCGACAGTGTACCGCTGGGGACAGGATCTCACAGACGGGCGCAGAGGGTGGATCGGGCTTGCAGCCCTGGTATTCGATCCCAATATCCTGGCACACGGTCGCCTGGCTACCAATGATATCGGGGTCACAGCCTTGGGCACACTGGGTCTCTATTTCACTTGGCGCTGCATCAGATCTTCGCGCCGGATGTGGCCGATTCTTGCAGGCTTTGTGCTGGGCCTCACCTGTCTGGCCAAGTCATCCGGGATGCTTTGGCTGGCAGCAGTCGGCCTCTACATAATCAGTCTGGGCGTGAAGGACGGGCAAGACCGCAGGCTTCGCCTGCTCCAGGCCCTGCTGATTGGACTGATCGCGCTCCTGACCATCTGGGCAGCCTACGGTTTCGATGTCGGCCCCCTCAACGACGAGATCCCGATACCAGTACCCGCACCGCTCCATTGGGGGACACTGTTCTTCCAGACCAACTCTGCCGACCAACGGCTTGCCTACGCACTTGGCAAGCTGAAGATGGGCGGATGGTGGTGGTATTTCCCTCTCGCCTGGGTACTCAAAACACCGATTCCCCTGATGATCATCGTAACTGCGAGTCCCATCTACCTGGCACGGAGGAAAACACACGACTGGCTCATGTTGCTGCCTGCAACATTTGCGGTGCTGTACTCAGTAATCGCCGTTACACAGGGACCGAATATCGGCTATCGTCACCTCTTACCAATTCAGCCGATTCTCGTGTTGCTCGCCACCCGGGCGAGCGACGCACTACTCACGGCCAATCCAGAGCTCAAGCTGCGAAAACGGGCCATCCACTTCGCCGGCACCGTCTTGGCGGCCTTGTTCTGTTGGTACGCCCTGGGAACCCTTGCCTGCGCACCCAACGAAATCGCATACTTCAACCTACTTGCAGGTCCGGCAGAGAACAAACACAAGTTCCTCATCAGTTCCAACCTGGATTGGGGTCAGATGATGAAGCAGATGGCATCTTACCTACAATCGCATTCGGATGAGACAACCTATGTGGCCTACTCACACCCGGCGCCGTACCCGATCCCGGCAAGCGCCTATCTGCCTCCCCATCCGGAGGCAGGTCCTATCACTGCACCCTTCCACCCACCTCCAGGCCGGTACCTGATTGGCGCAACGAGCCTTCACATTCCATCGAGTTGCTGCGGGCTGGGATTGGATGGCTACGCGTATTTCCGGAACTTGACGCCTGATGACACGATTGGTGGGGCTATACTCATCTACGATATCGCTGAAGAGAGCGTGCCGACCTGGCTCGTGCAATGCGGCGCTGTCAAAGCGCCGCTGAGCAGCGAAACGATCCAACGGGGTTTCGAAAGACCGAAGCAGATGCGGCAGGTTCTCCTTAACTGCAGCCAATCTTGGCTCTATCCCGCAGGAGCAGGCGTATACGCTTTCGCCGCAGATGACGATGCCCGCGATGCTCCCTTTGCTCAGCAACACCTAGTAGTTGGTCAACTTGAATATGAGAGAGATAATGTGGCATGGGATAAGCGAAAGGAGCCTAGAGCATGCCAGTGAAACGATACATTGTCGGATTGGATCCAGAAGAGCGCAACCAATTGCTGGAGTTAACCAGCAAAGGGAAACTCTCGGCGCGCAAGATGAAGCGCGCCCAGATCTTGCTCAAAGCCGATGAAGGTTGGAAAGACGCCGCGATTGTTGAGGCATTCAATATAAGCCGCGCGACAGTAGAACGTATTCGGAAGCGGTGCGTACTGGGAGGTCTTGAAAAGGCCT
>JAGHDT010000231.1 GCA_021159805.1 Anaerolineae bacterium | reverse complement strand
CTTTGGACGAGTTTATCCTCCTGGCCGAGCAGCTCATCGCCATCTCCGGTGGCGACAAAGCAGAACAGGCGCGGCAGCATCTGGACAGCGCCGTGTCGCTGAAAGCACAAGGGCAGCGCTCTGGGGCTGCGCGCCACGCGGTGCAAGCCTACAAGCTGCTCTTCTTCGAGGAAAACTAGCCGGCCTGGAGCGCCCACCGACACCGAGTTCATCCGCCTCAGCGATGCAGCCGCACGCGCACGCCATCAACGCGGCAATCCGCAATCCTGGACTCACACATATCTCGCAGAGAAGGGCTGCTTGCGGGCTATGCTCTTAGAGCCCTTCCCGCTGCCGTCGTGCGGCCGCCGGACTTTGGAGTCCATCCTCAAGGCTATCGCATCTACCCAAAGCTTCAAGCCATTCTGTCATCCCGAACGGCTCGAGCGGAAAACTGCTTAGCATATCGCGACAGTGAGGGATCTTGCGCCCCAAGTGCGCGTGCATCTCAATGGCGTATGCTCTTGGAGCACAAGTTCCCTCGCTCTGGTGCCTCGTCTGGCGCGTAGGTGGGACAACTCGCTTTGGACGAGAGATCTGTGCGGCTTCACTCCAAATCCCGATAGCTCTACGCCTATCTCAAGCCGTCGCGATTCTCCCATTCTTGCGTTCGCTGCTTCTGCAGCTCCGTTCACTGATTCTGTCCTGCTCCGCGGGGCATCCCCTTTCTCGCCTTTTCGCTTGCTCGCAGACTCACTCAAACACCATCACATTCGCCGAGAACACCTCCGCATCAAACGGACTACCTCCATAGCTTCCGACGTGCTCGACGAGCTTGAGGCCGTGCTCAGCGGCCACAGCGGCAATCTCTGCGGACCGCACCGGGTACAGGGGCACCGCGCCCTCAAAGACCGTCTCACCACGGACCTCCAGTCGCGTCGCAAAGGTCACCTGCGTCTCGGAGATGTCACGATAGGCTCGATAGAAAACCGCGTCTCCAGCCCCCTCGATCACCGGGAAGGTCACACTCGTCTGGGTGAGCACATGGTCCCAGTTCATCACCTGAAGGATGAAGGGGCCGCCGGGTGCCAGCACGTCCCGAACAGCACCGGTAAACTCTCCGAACTGCGTCTGCGTCAGGTGCGCGGCGGTGTTGCCGATACACGACACCCCGTCAAAGGATTGGTCCAGCGTGCCGACATCCAGCATGTTCATCACGTGGAAGTCGACCACTGGATAGTGCGCGCGGGCATAATCGATCATCGCCGGGTCCAGGTCCACCGCGGTGGCGGTGTAGCCATCCTGTGACAGCGGCCCGGCGTAGTGCCCCGTGCCACACCCAACATCCAGCACGAGTGCCGGAGCCAGGGGCAGATGGCGCCGCAGGAATCCATAGACCGCAGCACTGAACGGGAATATCGATTCGTACGTCTCTGCGAACTGCGTGTAGAAGGACATACTTACCCCCATAGACGAGAAAGCAAATGAGCGAGAAAGCGAAAAGGTGAGAATGCAATGGGAAGGAGCAGGCCAGGACTAGAGAAACTTGGCAGTGCCCATACGACCGGAGTCTGGCCGGTTCTACATCAGACTGGTTGTGATTCTACAGGAAATGGACCACCGGAACAGCACAGGATGTGTGATTCTTGCATATGGCAGTACACTCCCCACAGCGAACCCCATCCAACAGAATCGAGATACAATGCCGACGATGATCAAGAACGTAACCCTTGAGATGAGCCTCAGGCCTTTCAAGAGCACAGCCCCAGATTGACAGAGAGACGTGCAGCGCCCTGGTGGATCAGAACCCGGCGCTGAGAATCTGCTGAATTGCGCCCTGGCCAGACAGCACTATCCTATCGGTAGGCGCTGGTCAAGTCGGTCAAAGTGAGAAGGGGACACCCTATGTTCAGAAAGCAAGACACCGCCGTCACCCGAGAGCTGCTGCCGGGCATCATCATGGAACCTCTGGCTTGGGGCGAGCGCACTTCGATGGGCAAGTTCCACCTGGCCAAAGGCGCCGAGCTCCCGCTCCACAGCCACCCGCACGAGCAGACCGGCTATATGGTCAGCGGGCACGTCACCTTCATCATCGACGACGAGGAGTTCGACACCGTCCCCGGCGATAGCTGGTCCATCCCTGACGGTGTTGAGCACACAGTCACAGTCCTGGAGGACACTGTCATCATCGAGGTCTTCTCTCCTGTGCGGGAGGAATATCTGCCGAAGTAGACATCGTGGCCGCTTGCGCACACCGTGCAGGACCAAGATGAACGTGCTCGCAGCGAGCATCTCTGCTCGGGCCGGTGTCATCCTCGACCGTGTCGAGGCCTGAGCCCGTCTTTGTGTCGAGGTCTCAACAGAGAGGCACGGGCGCCCAACGCAGTTGGGGCCGACACCGGCCCCGGCCGCTAACGGACTATTCTCGAAGTGGCGTCAACTGAACCTTGTTCCAGACTCGCAACCATCTTGTCACTGGAAAACCTGCAACGTGCAACCTGCAGCCGTCGTTTCGGAAAGGAGACACCCTATGGAATACAGAAATCTTGGATCGTGCGGCCTGAAAGTGTCCGAGCTCTGCCTGGGCACTATGACCTTCGGGCGCAGGACCGATGAGACAGACTCCCGGCGTATCGTGGACCTGGCCTTCGATGCCGGGATCAACTTCTTCGATACGGCCGACGCCTATGGCTCCGGGCTATCTGAGGAGATTCTGGGACGCACATTGAAGGGGCGCCGGCGGCAGGCCATCGTCGCGACCAAGTTCTTCAATCCGATGGGGCCCGGCCCCAACGACTCGGGGATGTCCCGTGTGCACATTATGAACGCCATCGAAGACAGCCTGCGGCGGCTCCAGATGGACTACGTGGATATCTTCCATATCCACCATGTCGATATCCAGACCCCGCTGGAGGAGATGCTGCGCGCCGTCGACGACCTGGTCCACCAGGGCAAAGTGCGCTATATCGCCTGCAGCAACTACGAGGCCTGGCGGCTGAGCGAGGCGCTGTGGACCAGCAAGGTCAACGGGCTCGCCTCCTTCGTCTGTTACCAGCCGCAGTACAGCCTGGTCGTGCGCGATATCGAACAGGAACTTGTGCCGCTCTGTCTCAACAAAGGCCTGGGCATTGTACCCTGGGCGCCGCTTGCCAGCGGCTTCCTCGCCGGCAAGTTCAAGCCCGGTGGGCAGGAGATCGCGGGCACCAGAGCAGCTGACAAGTGGGCGTGGCACGGACGCTTTTTCGCGCCCAACGCCGATGAGACCCTGGCCACGCTGTTGGAGGTCGCGGTTGAGCTGGGGAAAACGCCAGCCCAAGTTGCCCTCCGCTGGGTGTTGGAGCAGCCCGGCGTCTCCTCGATCATTACAGGCGTGCGCACTGTCGAGCAGTTGCGCGACAATGTCGGCGCCGCAGGATGGCAGCTGACGGGCGAACGCCTGCAGCGGCTGAACAAGGTCTCACATCTGCCGCCGCGATACCCGGAGTCTTTTGAATACAACACCTGGGAACGCCGCCGCGACGCGCAGAATATGCCGTCGTTGACGTGACACAGCCACACAGCTGGTTCGGACGTAGTGCAAACTGTTGGTTTGCAGCTGAACTGCTCGACCTGACACGGATGTACACAGTAAGCTCACACAACAAAGGAGGCAACACATGAAAGTCCTAGTTACAGGCGTCAGCGGACGGCTCGGGCCCTTCGTCGTCAAGGATCTGGAGGCCGCCGGCCACGATCTGGTCCTCTCCTCGCGGCGCAAGCCGGGGAAGGAAATCCAGAACTGGCCTTGGGTTCAGGGAGATATCAACAACTTTGAGGACTGCCAGCGTATGCTGGCGAGCGGCGGGTTCGATGCCATCCAGCACCTCGCTGCACAGCCCTGGCCGGTTGATCACCCGACCCAGCGGGCTCAAGCTGAGGAACGAGGCATCCCATTCGACGCAACCATGCGCAGCAACATTATGGGCACCTACTACCTGCTGCAGGCCGCCCTGGCGGCGGAGATCGGCATCTTCGTAATGACCGGCAGCAACTGTGCGCTGGGCCACGGCTACCGCATCAGCGACACGCCCTTCCCCTACCACTACCTGCCCGTGGACGAGGCGCACCCCTCCGATGTGGAGGACTCCTACTCCTACTCCAAGTTGGTTGGGGAGGAGTTACTGGCGAGCTACACGCGCGCCTACGGCATGCGGACACACGTGGTTCGCGCCGCCGGCATCTGCAATGAGGAGCGTCGCCGCAGGATGGCCGAGAACGCCAAGCCCGTAACCGGCTGGAACCCCTGGCTCTGGTGCTGGATCGGCAGCGAGGATGTCGCGTCAGCACAGCGCTTGCTGATGGAGAAAGCCGCCGATATTGTGCCGCACGGTGCCTACTTCTGCAACGGGGACGATTCCACCGCGTTGGAGCCCACGCGAGAACTCATCGAGACATACAAACCCGAGTTGCTCCCACTCGTGCGCGACCTTGAGGGACACGCGTCGCTCCTGTCAAACAAGAAGCTCCGCGAGACCGTCGGCTGGGCTCCGCAGACATCCTGGCGCGAGTATCTGCCGTAGCCAAGAAGACCAATACTTACCCACAGCCGCGAATGAGCGTCAATCCACGCGAGGAGAGAGCAATAGTTCGCGTGCACTCGCGTTGATTCGCGGTTCATTCTACTCCATGAAAGGACAGTCTATATGAGCACCAACAGAGTCGGTATGGGCGTCGTCGGCGCCGGCGCAATCGGCATTCGCGGCGCACTGAGCCATCTGAGCCAGGAGGACATCCACGACAGAGTGTGGCCGGCCGCCGTCTGTGACCCGGTGGCGGGCCGCGCCGCCGCGGCCGCCGACAAGTACGGCGTCGACAAAGCCTACCTGACCTACGAGGAACTCCTGGCAGATCCTAACGTCAACGCGGTCACCATGTGCTCACCCATCGGGTTGCACTTTGAGCAAGGCATGCAAGCCATCGAGGCCGGCAAGCACATCCATTTCAACAAGACGATGACCACCACCGTCGCCGAGGCCGACGAGCTTCTCGCGGCTGCCGAGAAAGCCGGCACCAAGATCGTGGCCTCGCCGGGCATGATGCTCCACCCCTACAACCAACGCATACGCCGCACCATCCTGGAGGGCAAGCTGGGCAGGCTGGCCTGGGCCATCGGTGGCACCAGCGCCGGCAGCGGCCTCTACCACCTCAACGAAGAGTTCCGCACCGGCGAGGATATTCTCACCAGCGTGGACCCCACCTGGTACTTCAAGAAGCCCGGAGGCGGGCCGCAGTACGATGTGACCGTCTACGTCCTGCACAACTTGACCGGTATCCTCGGCCCGGCGAAGCGCATTACTGCGCTCTCAGGCATTGCCATCCCTGAGCGGGTCCACCACGATATGACGATCACTACGGAGATGGACGATCAAACCATCCTCTCCATCGACTTCGGCGACACGGTCTATGCCATCATCTACGCCACCGTCGCAGGGGGCCTGACACAGGGGTTCTACCCCAACTTCTACGGCACGCAGGGCACCATCACTGGCACCAAGTTCGGTGACGTCGATCTGAAGCGCACCGGTGACCATGAGCCACATGTGTCCGGTATCCACGCCACACTGAAGGAGAATCACGTCTTCGAGGATATGATGCAGCTCGTCGACTGGATTCGTGACGATACACCCACCATCGTGACGGCACATCACGCGCGCCACGTGATCGACATCATCGAATCCGGCTACCGCGCCGCGGCGACAGGGCAGACCCAGGAACTGCGGACGACCTTCGATCCGCTCTCACTGGACACCCTGGCGATCTAGGCGTCGACGACATCACAGGAGGAGACTCACTGTGGCCCAGATGACAAGTCGGGAACGCGTGCTGACAGCCCACGAGGCCAATCTGGCACCCTACTTCTCCCACCACAACTCACGATTCACCATTCACGATTCAGGAGCACTGCCGACAGGCCTGCTACGGTTAGCATGTGAATGGTGAATCGTGGCTCAACAGAGGCGCCGAGCGCCAAACTGCACGAAAGGTGGCTTCATGAAAGTATCAATCGCTTCCTATGCGTTTCACGGACTGCTACGCGGCGGCCAGATGGACCTATTCGGCTACCTGGAGAGCTGCCGGTACCGCTACCAGCTGGCTTCTGCGGATATCTGGAACGGAATGGTCACCAGCACCGACGATGACTATCTGGCGAAGGTCAAAGACGCGCTCGAGGAGCGCGATCTGGCCCTGGCCAACCTCTGCGTCGACCAGGCACACATCTGGGAGGACGATCTTGAGCTGCGCGAGACACACTACCGCAACGCGCTCGCCCACCTCCACGCAGCAGAGGTCCTCAGCGCAAAGAGCATTCGCATCGATGCGGGGGGGCGCAGCGAGCTCTGGAGCGACGAGCAGTTCGACCTGATCGTCCGCCGCTACCGCGAATACGCTCAGCGCGCCTACGACAACGGCTACCGAGTCGGCCCCGAGAACCACTGGGGCACCGAGGTCGCGCCCGAGAACATGCTCAAGCTCTGCAGGGCCGTCGACCATCCCGGCTTCGGCGTTTTGCTTCACTTCCGGTCCAACGACGGTGACGCCCAGATAGCGCCCTACGCTATGCACACCCACATCTCCTGGCAGATCACCGAGGGACGGTTGACCGAGAGTATGGCGATGCTCCGTGACGCCGGCTACGACGGCTACTGGAGCGTCGAGCACCACACCGGCAAGAACGAGTACGCCGAGGTCGCGGTGCAGCTCGCCAAGGTACGCGCCGTGCTCGACACCTGGCGT
>JAGHDT010000236.1 GCA_021159805.1 Anaerolineae bacterium | reverse complement strand
GTCGAGCGCCGTCGTCAACGTTGGCAAACAGATCCGGCTGCTCCTGCAGGCTCAACGCCAGCCCAAACAGGCCCGCTGGCCCCTCCGACACCGGTGGCGGCACCAAGGGAAGCAGCTCCGCAGCCGTCAAGGGCCTGTCCACTGCCACCAGCATCGCTCGCGCGAGGCCGACCAACTGCGCACGCTCGGCCCAGACAGCCAGCGATCTGAGAAACCATCGACCTTCCATGGCCACAAACCGACCATCCTGCCGCAGAGCGCTCAGGAGGTCTGTGGCAACTCTCTCTCCGAAGCGATACAGGGCGAAATCGATAAGCGACGGTTCATCACTTCTGTCGGGCAGGACGCGAACCAGATCCTCCACCGACCGGCGCCAGCGCATCAGAGCTTCGCCCCCCTGCTGCGTCGAGGTAGTCCCGTACACGTGGGTCCCCTGCCGGCCGTCAATCCGCACCGTGACGCCACCACCCTGAATCCGGACGATCTGGCCGATACGGGGCGTGAAGACGCGCATACGATCCCGCACCAACGGCTCGGGGAAGATGGCCACATCGCCCACATGCCACGCCTTCGCCGGGTCCCAGAAACGCACCCGTTCGCCGCGCACGGGTCCTGTGACGCGGTTACCGCACTGAACCGGACCGTACAGCAGACGCCCTCGCACAAACCGCCGCACCATTGACGTGAGGTCCTGCGCTGCGGCCGTGCGTCGGATCCAGCAGGCAAGACGATCAAGATCTTCAGTGTAGACCAGAAACAGCGCCTCGCCGAATGTCTGAAGCAGCCCCAGATCCATACAACACTCCTGGTGACGCCCCTTAGTGGGGCGTGAGCACGAAAGCGACACGGCCGCCGGGTACGCGAACCAACCGGTCGGCCAGCACCGCAAACGGTCCCTGGGGCTTGGACGACAGCGCCGCGGCGAAAGCCACAGCGCCAGCAGCCATAGATTCAGCCCCCAGCTCGGAATCCGCCGGCGGGCTGCCAACGACAACATCGAAACCGGCGTGCTCCGGCGCGACACGCGTGGGAGAGAGAAAAACATCCGGGAAAGCCGTCTCCCAATGCACAAAGCCATACTCCGCACGCAAGCGGGTCGCCTTAGTCACGACCTCCGCCTGTTCCTCGGTCAGCTCCACATCCCCCCGGAGTCCATCCAGGAGCTTCCGCCCCAAGCTGCAGACAAGGTGGTACGCACCTCGATTGCCGTACCTCTCGCTGAACACGACATCCAGCAATGTCTCGTAAGGGGCCACAATATCCAACGCAGCGCGCCCATGTCCGAGAGCTGACACGGCACCGGAGACAATCTCCGGGAGATCAGACACAGTCGCAGCCAGGGCCGAATCAAGATCGGCCACCTCTGAGAGCCAGAGGCCCGCGAGGCTGTCACCACAGCGTATGTGCGTATCCGTGCTGACGAACGGTGCACCCACGACAAACCCACGCATCTCGATGCTGGCTTGCGCCACAGCCACAGCCGACGCATTCAGGTCCACGCCATAGAGTCCCCGGTCGGCAATCAACATAGAGAGGAGAGATCCGTCATCCAGCCGGGCCGGATCCACCGCCAAGCCCTGCGCTGTGAGGTCGGCTACCAACGCGGTTCGAGCGTCCTGGATCACGCAACTGACGGGGTTCCAGCTCCAGGGGACCCACGGATGCGAACGGTGATAGGAAGCCAGGATGCGAATCACACCATCAACGATCACATCAAGGGCCGCCACCAGAAAGACACCGGCACCGACGACCGGGTCCACCACCGTGATGTCCAACAGCGCGTTACAGGCGGCCCTCTCGGCAACAGCCACTGAAGCCTGCACGTCGGCAGCCCCTGACGCAGCGAGATCTGCCTCCAACGTACGGCGCAACACCGCCACCCGATCCATCGCCGCGGCGAAATCCTGGGCCCGGGCCGCCAGCACCTGCTCCAGAGCCCGCTCTAGTACCGAAATCGCCACGTACTCCGGTACCCGGGAACTGCTGGCCGCCTGAGGCATGCCAGCCGTGCTCACCAGTGCGGCCTGCCCTGCCGGCGCTTCGACGATCCACAGCGAGTTCTCCAGGAGTCCCTCGGCCACCGCGCTCAGGTTGCGCGCGGTCAGAGCAGTGTAGTCCACCAACTCGCCGTCCAGCCGTCCCAGCGCGGCGAGCATCCGCGCCACCACCCGGTCGCTGAGCCGGTGGCGCTCTATGAAGGCCACAACCGGGTCGACCGGACTGAAAAGCCCACCGCTGTAGCTGGGCAGACCAAGCCTGGGCGCGCCGTGCTCCAGGCTGCGGAACAAGGAGATCAAACCATCGTACTGCGAGGTGTTCTCTGTGGAGCGACTCAGCGTGCGCGCCTGGTCCAACTGCTCCAATGACCAACGCAGCCTGGTAGTGAGACTCTGCCCGCGGTAATCAGGATGGCTAAGGGGGAGATCGAGCTTGCTCTCGGCGTGGAGCACAAACAGCAGGCGATAGACCAGCCCCAGGCTGGCGCGCATGATATCGCGCTGCGTGGCGTCGGACTCCGTCTCAACGCCCAGACGCTCACGGCGATAGGCGACAAAACCCCCGGCGATCTCGGGCAGCACAGCACTAAGCAGCTGCTCACGCAGCCGCGTGGTGATCCGCCGCGCATAGGCGGCCGAGGCCCGTTTCAACCTGGTGGTCAAGGCCGGCCGGCCCGCGGTCGCCACATAGCCAGCGGCCCCGAAGAGCGCCCACCACACAGTCAGATCGTGACGCTGCGTGGCCCGCAGCGCCTCGTCGGGCCGCACCAGGTCAAGGATGCCGGTCAGATCAACGTCATAGTATTCGGCCGCAGCGCAGCCGATGTCCGGGTCGCCCTGAGAGGAGCAATACAGGCGCCACTGCCGGCCATTGGTCACAATGCCCCACTGCACCCCGTCAACGCCCAGTGTGCCCACCAACTCTGTCGTGGGACAGCCCTCGAGCATCACCAGGTCCGAGCAGCCAACCGGCACCATCCACGGCTGCGGCATCACCAGAACGCGCGGCAGCTCGCCGGACACACTCGCATAGTGCATGAGTGCGCCGCCACGGCCAGAGACCGGATCCGGCACGAGCACGTAGCCACGCCCCTGCGACACCGGCTCAACCGAGCCTGCCTGGTCGCCCGAGCCCTCCGGCTCGGCCGACCAGCCCAGGAGACGTAGCACCGGCGCCACAAATAGCCGCCACGTCTCCGTGGTTCCCCAACCGCGGCCGGCCTCGCGTGCGCTGGACCACAGATTCGTCAGCTCCGAAAGGTGCGCATCGACAGCAGCGCTGGGAAACCCTTGATCGGCTTGCGCCTGGTCGAGGTATGCGACGAGCACGCCTTCGCTGAACAGGCCGGATGAACGGAGGGACAGCCTTGGGACCGAAACAGCGGCAGCGGCGATCGATGCGGAGACCCCCAAATCGATCTGGGGCCTGAGACGCGCGTCGCCCAGCAGGGCCTCACGCAGCGCGGGGCCTGCAGTCGCCACCAGGGCGGCAACGGCGTCCTCATCAACAGCAACCGAAGGAGCGATCGCCGGTGCGCCGGCGACGCTGGCCACGACACGGCGAACGCCGTCGTCACCCGACAGCCTCAGATCCACGACGGAAAAACTTCCCTGCTGCGGGTTGTACTGCCGGCGCACGGCCACCACATCCGCAGCCTGCTCGCCGAACCAAAGGCGGACCCCTACACGGTACTGCGCCCCCGGCGCATATCCGCGCACGTCAGCGCGCCGCTCAAGCATCAACCGTGCCAGTTGCTGCTCAAGCGTATCGATGTCGACAAGAGCCGCGCTCTCGGGCATAGCAGAAGCCAGAGCGTCCAGATCCACAGCTTCAGGTTTCAGAAGTTGAGGTGGCATCGTTCTCCCGGGAACAGAATCGAAAATGAGTCCCTAGTCAGAAAGTATAGCACCACTAACTGCTGACTGCAAACGCGTAGCGCGCTACGGGTGCGTTCTAGCTTGGGGGCGAGTTTCTGAAACAGGAGCTGCGGTCAACTCAGCGGGCTGTACGGTGCTGCTCCCACAGCGTGCCCGACTCGGACACGCGCCTGCCTCTCCGGACAGAGACGTCTCAGCGAACCCTAGGGTTCGCTAACTCCTGGGAAGTGTGGCGTCGTTTCTGCGCAGACACAGGTGCGGTCGACAAGGGTGCAACCCGAAGAAGACGTGGCACCGCCACGTCTGTACAGGATGTCTTCTCTGCGTGGAGACCGGTGTGATAGAGAAGGTTGGAGCCCGGAGAAGACGACCCGCCGCGTCGTTTGTACGAAATGGCTGCCTGGATCAGCGGCGGCTCCCCCGCAATTTCTGGACAACGGGTCACGGTTGTGCAGGTTTCCATCTGGCTCACGCCCCCAAACTGGAACGCACCCGCGCGCCAAAGTCAGCCCCTATGGATC
>JAGHDT010000065.1 GCA_021159805.1 Anaerolineae bacterium | reverse complement strand
GTGCGGTGCTGGCAGTCACCCGCCCCGCAGCCACCGGCGCGTCCTCGGCGACCTCAGATCCAGCAGCGGCAACGTCGGGAATCCAGGCGCGGCCGGGCAGGGCATAGGCGTAGCCGATCTCCTCGCCCTGATCGCGGATAGCCTTCCAGTCAGCATCGCTCAGCCGCTTTAGCGCGGCAGGGAAGAGAATGTGGTCCTCTTTGTAGATCATATCGCGAATCGCACCGGCTAGCGGTGGCACAAGCTCGTCCAGCTGAACCATCAGCTTTGCCGCGTCGCCAAGCTCAGGCGTATCCAGGATCGCCCGCAACGCCTTCCAATCAGCGCGGATGTCATTGTGGACACCCCACATCACCTTGGATGGGCCGCCGAAGCCGGTCTGCTCCAGGAACGGGAAAAGCAGGTTCTCCTTCCGCAGGTAGTGCCTGTCATATTCCATCAGCTTGTCAACGGTAGCCAGGGCCGCGCGCTGCGTCGCCGCCGTCGGCAGCTTCCTGTGCTCATCGACGGCTTGCTCCAGGTCTTTCAGCACCCGTTGAACGCCGAAGTTCTCGGCCCGATAGGTGAATATCGGATGGCCGGGCGTCGTCTCCGGAGCCTTCTGCTTGTCCAGTGACGTCTTGAAGAGCGCCACGTGCACATCGCACAACGGCTGTATCTGGGCTGGATCCAGCCCCTCGTTGACCAAAGCTTCCTCAATGCGCACGATCTCATCAGGGCCCACGTCCTCCAGCAGATCGGCAAAGGCAGCCTTCACCTCATCCACCGACTTGCCCTCGTGGAGCTGCCGCAGGATGGACTTCAGTCTATCTTCTCTCTGTGCTTGATTATCAATATACTCGCTCATCGATCACTCCTCCAATCCGTTAGCTGCGAAAACACTATGGTGCTGCAAAGGCCTGTACACGCACCAGGAACAGCGTGCGTGGTACGGGCAGATCAATCAGGCTCCGGCCACGATGGCCACAAGATCCTCTTCCACTGTCGAGATCGGCTTCAGATCGAAGTTCTTGACTAGGACATCCACAACACCGGGCGAAAGGAACGCTGGGAGCGTCGGTCCCAAGCGGATATGCTTCACGCCCAGGGAGAGCAATGCCAGGAGTACGATCACAGCTTTCTGCTCGTACCACGCGATGTCGTAGGAGATCGGCAGGTCATTGATGTCGTCCAGCCCCAGGGCCGCCTGCAACTGCAACGCGATGTAGGCTAATGAGTAAGAGTCATTGCACTGGCCGGCATCAAGGACCCGCGGCAGGCCCGCGACGGTGCCCAGATCCAGCTTGTTGTAGCGATACTTCGCGCAACCGGCGGTCAGAATGACGTGATCCTGTGGCAGCGCCTGGGCCATCTCCGTGTAGTAGTTGCGGGAGTTGTGCCGACCGTCACAGCCGGCCATCACCACAAAACGCTCTATCTCACCACTCTGCACGGCCTCGATGATCTTATCCGCCACACCCATCACAGTGGCGTGGGCGAAGCCAATCGGAATGGTGCCTTCCTCCAGGGCCTTGGGCTCACCTGCGGCCAACGCGGCCTCGATCACCGGGCTGAAGTCCTTCTGCTTGCCGAGCTCACGGTCGGCGATGTGCGGGCAACCGGGGAATCCGGCCAGACCGGTGGTGAAGAGCCGATCCTTGTAGCTATCTTTGGGTGAAACAATGCAGTTGGTCGTCATCAAAATGGCGCCGCTGAAGGACTCAAACTCCTGACGTTGGTGCCACCATGAGCCACCGTAGTTGCCGACGAAGTAAACGTACTTCTTGAACGCGGGATAAGCGTTGGCCGGGAGCATCTCGCCGTGCGTGTAGATGCTGACGCCCTTGCCCTCCACCTGCTCCAGCAGCTCCGCCAGGTCCAGTAGGTCGTGGCCGCTGACCAGGATACCAGGTCCTGGGCGGACCCCCAAGGAGACCTGGGTGGGCTCTGGGGCGCCATAGGTGCTGGTGTTCGCCTCGTCCAGCAGGCGCATCGCCTCCACACCCATCTCGCCGGCCTTGAGCACCAGGCCAACCAGATCGTCGGCGCCCAAGTTGTCGTTCATCGTGGCGTCGAGTGCCTCCTGAATGAAGGCCAGCAGATCATCGTTTGTGTGCTGAAGCACATAGGCGTGGTCGGTGTAGGCTGCCAGGCCCTTGAGCCCATAGACCAGCAGCTCGCGCAATGAGCGGATGTCTTCACGCAAGTCGGGATCCGAGAGGATCCCCACCAGCTGTCCCTTCATATCCAGGATCGCGGCATCGTAACTCTTGGGCGTCCAGACCAGATAGTCAGGAAGGTTCGAGTCACAGGCATCGCTCCCGTGAAGCTCACCACACCGCGCCTGCGCACGCTGGCGCAGACTATCGCGGCGCTCCACAGCTTCCTTGATCCACGCCACGAAGCGATCGGGGTCGAAGTTGGCATTGGTGATCGTGGCGAAGAGTGCCTCCGCCACAAAGAGGTCTGTGGCAGGATCCACGATATTCAGATTCTTGCGGGCGCGCACGCCCCAGAAGGAGATCCCCTTCACCAACCAGAGCAGCAGATCCTGCAGATGCGCCACCTCTGGCGTCTTACCGCACACGCCACGGACCGTGCAGCCCTCGTTCTTGGCGGCCTCCTGACACTGGTAACAAAACATCGCTGACATCATTGCCTCCTAAGCAGTTGTTGTTCCGAATCACTCACGATGAAGCCACGGCATCGCCGTCCCACGAGATGGTGTAGAAGAGCGAGATCGCCCCCACCGGGCAGACCGTCTCGCACACGCCGCAATACGTGCAGGCCCGCGGGTGGACGACGATGGGCCCATCCTCGGTGAGAGAAACTGCATTCTCAGGGCAATCCGTCACGCAACGCCCACAGCGTGTACAGCTCTCCAGGTCGATCTCAGGTAGTGCCCACATCTCCATCATCTGTCGCCTCGTTGACGATCTCTCATTGATGTCTCTATCATACCCGGACCTGGCGGCGAGCGCTACGACAAAAGTCGCATTCAGCGGTAACTTGTAGCGCAAACTGTCAGTTTGCATCTGGATGTGGACGCCGGCAAGGCACGGCCAAGCCGGAGGGGGGTAGGCCGACGGGCTGCGGTGCGAAGTAACTGTGCGAACTAACAGTTCGCACAACATTTGGGGATGGAGGTAACGGAAGAGCATCTGGCGAGATGTAGCGCAAACTGTCAGTTTGCGTCACAAGAGCAGAGGATACCGTCGCCTTTCGCGCAATCGAGCCCTATGCTATAGTAGACCCTGTCACCCTACCTCAGCAGATGGGAAGCTATATGTTCACTCACGTGTGGCAGAACAATCGAGTCCTCGTTGTTGGCCTTACAGTCACCATTGTCATCCTCGGACTATCCGTAGTCGTGGTCGGCATCGGGCGCAGGTCCGAACTGGCCGTGCCCGGCGAACCGGTGGACGCCCTGGCAGACTCCAACGATGAGTGCGTGACCTGTCACCGCGAGGAGTCACCCGGCATCGTTGCGCAGTACAGCTACAGTACCATGGCTGCCGCCGGCACCACGTGTCAGGACTGTCACGAGGTACCAGAGAGCTATCCCGGCGCGGTGTTCCACGAAGGAAGCTTCGTGCTCAGCAGCCCGACCCCGGTGCGCTGTGAAACGTGCCACGAGTCGGAGGTTGCTCAGTTCTATGCCAGCCGTCACAGCATCCCCGCCTACGTGGCCTATGCGGGAGCTCAGGACCTGTCGCCCGAGCACCAGGCAATGTACGAAGCCATCCCGGAAGGCACCTATTCCCCAACCAAGGCGCGCAACCAGCTCTATGAGCTGGAGGGCCCCGAGGTGACCAAGTTTGCTTGTGAGAGCTGCCACAATATCGGGCAGCCCCGTCTCGACGGATCCGTAGGCGAGTGCCAGGGTTGCCACCTGCGCCACTCCTTCAGCCTGGAGCAAGCCCGCAAACCCGAGACGTGCAACGCGTGCCACATCGGCCCGGATCATCCGCAGTGGGAGATCTACCAGGAGTCCCCCCACGGCATCGCTTATATGACGGATGGCGACAACTGGAATTGGGAGGCTGAGCCCGGAGCGTTGACCGTCGTCGATCTTCCCGCCGCGACCTGCGCCACGTGCCACAT
>JAGHDT010000028.1 GCA_021159805.1 Anaerolineae bacterium | reverse complement strand
GAAACGGTTTTGAAAGCGCCGATTAACCGTCCCAATGGTTTGCGTTTGGCGGTCGTGGGGGCGGTTGTAGGGGCGGTTCGCGAACCGCCCTTACACGAACCGCCCCTACAACCGCCCCCACAACCGCCCCCACGACCGCCAAACGCAAACCATTGGGACGGTTAATCGGCGCTTTCAAAACCGTTTCGACCAAACGGATCAACGAAACCCGCGACACACCCGGGGACCGGTTCTGGCAACGTAACTACTGGGAGCACATCATCCGGGACGAATCCTCCCTGGCGCAGATCAGACTATATGTCATCAACAACCCGGCCCGGTGGATGGATGATCGCCTGCATCCCACCCAACCGCCGCTACCGCAGAGATCGTAGGGGTGGTTCGCGAACCGCCCCTAATGAAAGGAGACATAATGACACAACCGAATCTGCTCTTCGTCTTTGTGGACCAGATGCGTGGCCAGGCAATGGGCTTCCTGGGGGAAGAACCCGTCCGCACACCCAACCTCGATCGCTTCGCCTCCGAGGGCCTGGTCCTCGATAGCGTCTCGGCCACCTACCCGATATGCAGTCCCTACCGGGCTATGTTGATGACGGGCAAGTATCCCCACGCCAACAGAGTCATCTCCAACTGCACCAGCAAGACCGCCCCCTATGGCGTCGAGCTGCAGGAGGAAGACCGGTGCTGGTCTGATATTCTCAAGGAGAATGGCTATAGCCTGGGTTACATCGGCAAGTGGCATCTGGATTCTCCGCGGGAGCCCTACGTCGACTGCTACAACAACCGGGGAGAGACGAAGTGGAACGAATGGTGTCCCCCTCACCGGCGCCACGGCTTTGACTTCTGGTACTCCTATGGGACCTACGACCACCACGACAGGCCGATGTATTGGTCCACCCACGCGACGCGCGACGAGTTTCACTTTGTGAATCAGTGGGGACCCGAACACGAGGCCGACCTGGCGATCGACTACCTTCACAATGAGGACGGCACGTACCGTGACCCCGCCGGGCCCTTCGGGCTCGTCGTCTCGATGAACCCACCTCATATGCCGTATGACCGGGTGCCCCAGCGCTATGTTGAGCGGTACGCGGACTTGAGCGATGAACAGCTCTGTACGCGGCCCGATATCCCGCCGGCCGAGACCGAGTGGGGCGACTACTACCGCGCGAACATCCGCAACTACTTTGCCATGATCACCGGCATTGATGAGCAGTTCGGCCGCATCCTGGCAGCTCTTGAGGACGCCGGTCTCGCCGAAGAGACGATTGTCGTCTTCACCTCAGACCATGGGAACTGCCTCGGCATCCACGAGAAGATCTCGAAGAACAACCACTACGAGGAATCCATGCGTGTGCCGTTCATCATCCGTTGGCCGGGCGAGATCGAGCACCGTCGCGACGATCTTCTCTTGTCGGCGCCGGACATCTACCCCACACTGATGGACTTGATGGGATTGGGCGAAGCCATCCCCGACGCCGTGGAAGGGACCAGCTATGCCGACATCTTCCGGCGTGCCGACATCTTCCGGCGTGCCGACATCCTTCGCAGCGATGAGGGAACACGTCCGACCTCGCAACTCTATCTGTGGGCTGACCCCGAGCGGCCCGCAGAAGGGCGGCGAGGGCTGCGAACCTGTAAATACACCCTGATGGTTGAGCGACAGGTCGGCGAAGAGCACATAACGCTGCACGACAACGGTGCGGACCCCTACCAGCTCGAGAACATCGCGCCCGACAACCCGACACTGGTTGCATCGCTGTCAGAAGAACTGAACCGGTGGTTGCGGAAGACCAACGATCCGTGGATCAGCGCGGCACTATAGACGCACTACCTGAGGACCTTTGAACTTGCCTTTGTCAACGAGATAGCTTGGGTATCAGACAAAGAGCTCAGAGGTCTCGTTGCAGGGAGAACCCTATGCAGTCAGACCAAGGACGCAAGAGCAGCACAAGACAGAGCCACCTTCGGCGAGCGCTGGTCCTGGTCGCGCTGCTGATCGCGCTGTCCCATGCCCCAGCCCATACGGCAGCCTCGCCGCCTGCCGCTGCAACGACCGCCCCAGTGGACGAAGACTTCGGTGGCGGGCCGATCGAGCCGCCGCGCGACCTGACCACCGAGGCGGAATGGGCCGCGATCCAGGCCGAGGTCACAGAGAACACCGCGCGGCTCACGGAGCAGGGGCGTCTCTCGATGAGCAGTGCGCAGGCTGTATCCTACAAGTGGCCCCTGCGCGCCGCCGCGAACCTGACCGACTATGGTTACCACGGCGTCTCCGGCTTCGTGGATCACGATCCGGCGACGGACGCGCTGCTGGACTACGCCTGCGGCGACCGGACCTACGATCTGTCGTCCGGCTACAATCACCAGGGCACCGACTTTTTCACCTATCCCTTCCCCTGGCTCAAGATGGACACCTCCCAGGTGGAGATCGTGGCGGCAGCAGCTGGCACATTGGTCTTCAAGCGCGACGGGGGATACGACCGCCAGTGCTCGATGACCGGCGCGCTCTCCAACGCCGTCGTCATCCAACACGCCGATGGATCGCTCTCCTATTACCTGCATATGAAGAAACTGTCCGTGACCCCCAAAACGGTGGGCGACACCGTCGCCGCGGGCGAGTACCTGGGCGTAGTCGGCAGCTCCGGCAGCTCGACAGGGCCCCACCTGCACTTCGAGGTGCGCTCTGCGTCCAACGAGGTACTCGATCCCTTCCACGGCGACTGCAACGCGGCCCCCTCCCTGTGGGCCGAGCAGCCCCCGTACTATGACTCCGCCGTCATCGCCGTGCACACCGGAGATGCCCCCCCGTACCGCCCTCCCTGCCCGGAGCAGGAGG
>JAGHDT010000111.1 GCA_021159805.1 Anaerolineae bacterium | reverse complement strand
GCGCGCGGGTGATCTTGCCGGCCTGGGCAGGCGAGATCACCCGCGCGCTCCAGGTTGAGTTCGGCGCAGCAGCACCGCGCATGGTCGGCGTCTTTGTGGATACTCCGGTCAACGAGATCACAGAGACGGCGGCAACCGCGGGCCTGGATCTGGCCCAGCTGCACGGGGCCGAGACACCAGAGATGGTCGACGCGCTGAACATGTGCGCACGCAGAGTGCGTGCCTTCAAAGCTATCCGGTCGCGCACCCTGGAGGGTGCGAGGGCCGCCATGCAGAAGTATTGTGGGCACCCCGACGGCTGCGACAAGAACGATATGCCCAGCCTGCTGATCGATGCCTACCACCCTCAGGAGCGCGGCGGAACCGGAGTGCGCGCTGACGTAGCGACGGCCCAATGGCTCTCACGACGCTGCCACCTGCTCCTTGCAGGCGGTCTGACGCCGGAGAATGTCAGCGGTGCCATCACGTTGATCAAGCCCTGGGGCGTGGACGTATCCAGCGGGGTTGAGGTCACCAAGGGAATCAAGGATCACGCCTCGGTCCGCACCTTCATCGCGGCCGTGCGTGCAACTGACCGTGAATCAGATCTCCAGGGAGCAACACATGACACTGACAGCTAAGCGCTTCACCACACAGACAGGCCCCTACTATGGACCCTACGGCGGACGGTTCGTCCCCGAGATTCTCATACCTGCACTGGAGGAACTGGAGGCAGCCTACGAAGCAGCCCGAACCGATGCGGTGTTTCAGGCCAAGCTTGATCGTCTGCTACATGAGTATGCAGGTCGCCCGACGCCGCTGACCCCCGCACATCGCCTGAGCGCAGCTCTGGGCGGCGCCCGGATCTACCTCAAGCGCGAGGATCTGGCCCACACCGGCGCCCACAAGATCAACAACGCCCTGGGACAGGCCCTGCTCGCGCAGCGTATGGGCAAGAAGCGCATCGTCGCCGAAACCGGCGCCGGGCAGCACGGTGTCGCCACAGCCACCGTCTGCGCGCTGTTGGGTCTGGAGTGCATCGTCTATATGGGCACAACGGACATTGAGCGACAGAAGCTCAACGTCTTCCGAATGAAACTCCTGGGGGCGGACGTGCGCAGCGTGGATTCCGGCAGCTGCACGCTGAAGGACGCCATCAACGAAGCGATTCGGCACTGGGTGGCCAATGTGCACGACACCTACTACCTACTCGGCTCGGCGCTGGGCCCGCACCCCTATCCGCGCATCGTCCGTGACTTCCAGCGCGTGATCGGGGTGGAGGCGCGCCGGCAGATCTTGGAGGCGGAAGGCCGTCTCCCCGATCTGTTGCTCGCCTGCGTAGGCGGGGGCTCCAACGCTATCGGCCTCTTCCACCCCTTCCTGGACGATGAGGACGTGGCCATGATCGGGGTTGAGGCAGGCGGCCTGGGCATCGCCTCAGGACAACACGCGGCCCGTTTCTCTGACCCTGTCAATGGACGTCTTGGTGTGCTACACGGCACTCACTCCTACGTTCTGCAGGACGCTGACGGGCAGATCGCGCTGACCCACAGCATCTCAGCCGGCCTCGACTACGCAGCGGTCGGACCGGAGCACGCCTGGTTGCGCGAGATCAAGCGCGCCTCCTACAGCTACGCCACCGACGACGAGGCCCTGGATGCGCTGCAGCGTCTGAGCGAGTTGGAGGGCATCATCCCGGCCCTGGAGAGCTCCCACGCGGTTGCCGAAGCCATCAAGCAAGCGCCACGGATGTCGCCCGACCAGCTCATTATCATCAATATCAGCGGCCGCGGCGACAAGGACATGCACACCGTTGCCGCCGCTCTCAACGTCGAAGTGTGACCCTTTGACACATGCACGCATTCACAGATTCTCTGATTCGCTGATTCTTTCCATCTTCCGTCATCACACGGTTCACAGGAGAAGCCGATGAGCCAGATCAAGACAACATTTCAACGCCTGCAAACCGCCCGGCGCACAGCCCTAATGCCCTATCTGACTATAGGCTATCCAGAGTTGGACAGCGCCCTGACCCTCGTGCCGGCCATCGCCGAAGCCGGGGCTGACCTCATCGAACTGGGGATCCCTTTCAGCGATCCGCTGGCGGATGGTCCCACGATTCAGGCCTCCTCACAGAGAGCTCTGGAGAACGGGATGACGCTGAGCCTCTGTCTGGAGCAGGCAACGTCCCTGCGTGCCCAGGGCGTGACCGTACCTTTCGTCTTTATGGGCTACTACAACCCCATCTACCAGTTCGGCATCGAGCGCTTCGCAGCCCAGGCCGTGGCCTCAGGTGTAGACGGGGTCATCATCCCCGATCTGCCCCCGGAAGAGGCGCGGGCTGCATTGGACGCATTCGAGAGCCAGGAACTCGATCTTATCCTGCTCCTCGCCCCCACATCGAACGCGACGCGCATCAGGATGGTGGCGGAGCTTGCGCACGGTTTCATCTACCTCGTCTCACTTGTGGGCACAACGGGGGCACGAGGTCAGGTCGCCGGAGATCTGCCGGAGCTGGTGGACCGTGTGCGGGCTGAGACGGACAAGCCGCTGGCAGTGGGGTTCGGCATCAGCACTCCCGATCAAGCGGCCCG
>JAGHDT010000632.1 GCA_021159805.1 Anaerolineae bacterium | reverse complement strand
TGAACAGTGCAGTTCCTGCAGGCGCAAAGATGCAGGCAAGATGCCCGCGGTCCGCGGAGGGACCGTGGGTGTGGCGCCTGTCATTGGATTGACTGGCCCGAGCAGTGAGCGGAGAAGCTATTCTTCGAAATTGAACCCATTGTGGCGCGGCCTATCTCACGCGGGCGGGAATGGGGATCTAGGCCTCCGTCCACTCATTCCAGGCCAGCGTCCACAATGTGGAGAAGTAGGCGGCCTTGGCGCCCTCGATGAGGATCAGGACCGGCCAGAGGATGCAGCACAGTGCCATCAGCAGGCCTGGGAGAAGCATGAGCAGGCCCAGGGCGACGTTGATGGCGATCTGGAGCACGAAGAGGACGATTGCCGGGCCGGTGTTGGCGATCAGCACATTCCAGCCACGTCTGTAGGCGGCGAAGACGCCCAGATCCTCAAGCATACAGGCCCGGTTGGCAAAGGTGCGCAGGAGATTGAGGACCAGGGCGATCGGGACGAGGATGCACAGCATCGGGATCAGGACTGCGCCTACACCGGGCATCAAGGCGAAACTCTTCCCCCCGAATACCTGTGAGGCGAGGGCTAGAACACCCGTCATACCCAGGCCGGCGATGAAGATCAGCAAGCCCGGAATCGCAGGCACGATGCCGATCCCCAGCAGTTGCCAGATCCTCTGCCAACCGGCGCCAAAAGCCTGGCCGAAGCTGGACGTGCCGCTCGCGGTGATCGTGTCGACCCCCGCGATGAGGCCGCCACGAGCGGTGGTGGAGATGCCCCAAAGCGCCAGGCCGATCGTGGCGCCAATGCAGATCGCCACGATGACCACTATTCCGGCAAATACGGGAATCCCCCAATCCTGCGGGCTGCCGCGGAATCTCAGCATTTCAGGCATACTCGGGAAACCCCTGAAATCACGGAAGTCGCGTGGTGTTCTGCCATCGAAGTCAAAGCCGGATCCATCGAACCGGAAGCCGGTCCCCGAAGCGCTGCCACCGGTACCGACCAGCGCGACCAGCACGCCCAGAAGAATCAGGAACTTGTGTGCCCAGATGATGTCCCACGCGCGGCGCAGCAATCGACCATAGTCCATATCATAGCCTCCAATCAGCGGTAGCTTATCAACAGCGTTCAACTGCTCCGCTTGGTCAGCGCCCGCCAGCCGAGCGGTGCAGAGCACGTCCAGTGGGAGTGCTCCATATGTCCTACGTCACTTGGGTGGGCTAAGTTGCGCGAGCGCCTGTCTGAGGATGACTGCTGACCTCTCCAAGGCATCCTGTTCGTTCCGGGGAAGGGCGTCTCTATGCTGGTTCCCACAGGGAGTCAGGCGGGGAGTGGCCTTCACCTAGCGGCTGGTCATACCAAGTCCGGCTACCGGTGTCCCGCACGCCGGGCACGCGGAGTCCGCTGTCAGGCGATTCTTGAGGATCGTATATCCCATCCGCTGTACGAGCATCTCCCCGAAGTTGTGGCAAATGGTGCTCTGGCTCTGACGTGAGTTTCCCCCGTAGACGTAGTGCAGCCCGGCTGCTTTACCGATCTCGACCGCGCGCGTCACGGTTGCTTCCGGTGTTGGAGGTACGTCAGCCAGCTTGTATGTTGGAAAGAAGCGGCTCAGATGCCAGGGGGTGTCCGGGCCGAGTTCCTCGGCGATAAACTGTGCTGCGTCCCGGAGTTCTTGCGGATCGTCGTTCAGGTCGGGGATCAGCAGAGTCGTCACCTCTACCCATATGCCAAGCTGTTTCATCAGCTTAAGCGTGTCGAGGACCGGCTGTAGCCGGGCCCCGATGTATTCCCGGTACGTGCCCTCCCGGAAGGCCTTGAGATCAACGTTGGCGGCATCCAGGTATGGGTGGAGCTGTGCCAGCATAGCATCCGTCATATACCCGTTGGTTACGTAGACGTTGGCGATGTGCGCCTCGTGGGCCAAAACCGCTGTGTCATAGCTGTACTCAAAGAAGATCGTGGGTTCGGTATAGGTGTAGGCAACACTGCGACACCCTGAGGTGCGCGCAACTTCGACGATCTGCTGGGGACTCACGGCCTGGCCCAAGATCCGGTGCTGTTCTCGTGGCATCTGTGAGATGTCGTAGTTCTGGCACCAGGCACAGCGGAAGTTGCAGCCGGCGGTCGCCACAGAGTAAGCCCTTGTTCCAGGGTAAAAATGGAACAAGGGCTTTTTCTCGATAGGGTCCACATGCTGCGCAATGAGCTGTTCGTAGACCAGTGTGACCAGCGTGCCGTCCCGGTTCTCCCGGACCTGGCAGATGCCGTGCCCACCAGGTTGGATGTTGCAGCGGTGTGCACACAGATGACACTGTACGCGGCCTTCTGCCAGGCGTTCCCACAGCTGGGCTTCTTGCATCGTCGCGCCTTCTTCTATGCGTGTGCGCCTGCACACGCACGAGATCCCGCTTGTGCAGGCGCAGACCATCTTCCTACCGCGTCGCTCCGATCAGGTCTTGCAGTCCTCCACGATGGAGCGTGCTGACCAAGCGATCATCTTCTATGTGAGTGCGGGGGCTGCCCTTCTGCGGGGCCCACGCCTACTCCAAGGTTTCAGGCTCGTCCTCTGAACTGTCTGGTTCCACATCCTCTGCAACGGGGTCATCGCTCTCAATGCGCAGCGAGACGCGTCGTTGGTGTGTGTCGATGTGAAGGATCTTGACCTTCACCGGCGTATTGGACTTCAGGGCTGCCAGAGACTCTTCCCCGTCTGGCATCTCAGAAACGTGCGCCAATCCTTCGACACCGCTCCCGATGTCCACAAATGCGCCGAAGTCCGTCGTATGGGTCACGGTTCCCTCGGTTATGTCTCCCGCCTGGAGATCGTCGGTCACTGTGTTCCAGGGGTCGGGCAGGAGGCGCTTGCGGCTCAATGCGATACGCTCCCGCTCGCGGTCAACATCCAGCACGTACACTTCGAGCTGATCGCCGATGCTCAGGCTGTCGCTCGGGTGCCCTACGTGATCCCAGGAGATCTCGGAGATGTGGAGAAGTCCGTCTACGCCACCCAGGTCGATAAACGCTCCGAAGTCGACGATGTTGCTGACCACGCCGGTCCGGATCGCGCCCTCGTGGATCTCGGCCAGTAGCTCAGCGCGTTGGTGAACGGCAGCGAGTCGCTCTGACAAGATCAGTCGGCGACGGCGTGCGTCAACTTCAATGACTAACACGTTGACCGTTTGGCCGATTAGCGCTTCCTTCATCCTCAGCTGCTGCTCACCGCTGGTCCCTCGCGGGATGCGTGTCAGGTGCGAGTTCGGAATGAAACCCTGGAGAGGACCGAAGTTGGCTACGACACCGCCACGGTTGATACCGCTGATCTCCGTCTTGATAGCCTCGCCGCTCTCCATCAGCTCTTCCGCGCGGAGCCAATCCTGGTGTTCAAGGCCCTGCTTGAGCGAGACAATCACGGACCCCTGCTCACTGTTGAAAGTGATCACGCGAACCGGAACTCTCTGCGCAACTTCAAGGCTCTCACGGTAATCTGCGGGGACGTTCACGAGATCCCGTTCTTGAATAATGCCATCCTGTTTGCCGCCGATATCAACAATGATGTCGCGCTCGTCGATGGAGAGGATGGTTGCCAAGAAGATTTCACCTCGGCGTGGGCGGGAGTCTCCATAGTCACCTTCGACGAGCAGTTCCCACCAATCTGGGGCCTGCGTCTCTTGTTGCTGCCAGTGTTCCTGCATGATATTTTGGTCTAAAGACATTGTGGACGGTTCGTCTCCTCGTAAGTATTTTTGGATCTCTTGGATCCAAGGAATTCACGGGAATCCCCTCTATAGGGTACCACGTTTTTGAACAATGTGTATCCATATATCTGCCCACTTATCAACAAACTTCTCTGAGTTGTGATTTTGCGCCAGGTCGATCAGCCTGTGGCCTGGGGCGTGTTGTAGGAAAGTCAGGATCGCGGTATGATAGACGACAGATAGGTCTTGATTCGTGGAGGTGGAAAAATGCCGTTGGGATATGAAGGTAAGGTGCTGCACGTCAATCTGACATCCCGTGAGTTGTCAGTTGAGGAACCGGACGCGACGTTCTATCGTCGGTACATGGGCGGTAGTGCTATGGGGGCGTACTATCTCTTGCGCAACACACCTCCGGATGCAGATCCGCTGGGACCGGAAAACACGCTCAGTCTTTTTGTCGGGGTGATGACCGGGGCCCCAATCTCCGGACAGTCTCGCGTGGCTGCGGTTGCCAAGTCGCCAGTCAGTGGGCTTGCCGATGAATCAGCAGCTGGTGGGTTCTGGCCTGCGGAGCTGAAGTTCGCGGGGTTTGATGGGATCGTGATTCACGGAAAGGCTGACGCCCCTGTCACTCTGTGGATCCACGATGGCGAGGCAGAGCTGCGGGATGCTGCCCACCTGATGGGCTTATTCACAGCAGATGTTGAGGATGCGCTCCGCGAGGAGCTGGGGGACGCCAGGTTGCATGTGCTTCAGTGCGGCCCAGCTGCTGAGCGAGGCGTGCGGTACGGTGCTCTGGTGAATAATGCCAACCACGTGAATGGACGTGGGGGCATGGGCACGGTAATGGCTTCGAAAAACCTGAAAGCTGTCGCCGTGCGGGGCCACGCGCGTCCGGAGCTTGCTGACGCCGATGCCCTTCGTGAGTTGGCCAGGTGGGGTGCGCGGAATGTAGATACGTCGGGCGTGGCTGGTTTCAAGCGACTGGGGACGGCTGCTTTGGTGACTTCGCAATCACTGGTAGGGGGACTGCCTACACACAACTGGGACAGTGGCACCTTTGGCGCTGCAGAGGCCATCAGCGGCGAGCGCATGAAAGAGACGATCGTCACCGGCACCGATACCTGTTACGGTTGTGTCGTGCGCTGCAAGCGCGTGGTCGAGGTGAACGGAGGGGCTTTCCCTGTTGATCCGCGCTACGGTGGCCCGGAGTATGAGTCCCTTGCAGCGCTTGGGTCCTATTGTGATG
>JAGHDT010000548.1 GCA_021159805.1 Anaerolineae bacterium | reverse complement strand
CCCGGAGATAGGGTTCTATTCTGTGTGGGCACGGTGGACGCTACCGATTCCGTGCATCTTGTTGGCCCGAGGGAAGCTTACTTCCACGCGCGTCCCCTGGGTTGTCTCGACATAAAGCTGTCCCTCCAGTTGCTTTGCCAACATCATCACGATGTCCAGTCCGAGCGCAGCTTGATGGTTGCGTGCGATGTCCGCCGGCATCCCAACCCCGTTATCCTCCACCACGAGTTCCGTTGCATCGTCGCGTTCTCGCAGTTTCACCGTGACCTGTGGGGCGGGATCGGGCGCCCGATCTTCTGGGAAGGCGTGGTCCAGGGCGTTGCTCACCAACTCGTTGAGGATCAGTCCGCACAGTGTCGCCTGCTCGATCCCCAAGTGACTACCGGACGCGCTCACAGTGGTGGCTACGGAGGAAACACGTGAGGTCGCCAGCTCGCTGACAAGGACGTTGATGTAGTCCTCCATATTCACCTGTGTGACGTTAGAGGAGCTGTGGAGTTGCTCGTGCACGTGCACCATAGCGTAGAGGCGGTCTCGGGATTTCTGTAGAAGCTCTGCGGCGCGTGGGTCATCAATCTGCATAGCCTGGAGTTCCAGCAGGCTGTTGATGACCGCGAGGTTGCTCTTGACACTGTGATGGACCTCCTTGAGGAAGAGCTCTCTCTGCTGCAGCGACGCACGCATCTGGTCTTCTGCACGCTTGCGATCCGTGATATCCACGGCGGTGAACGTGACGCCTGCCGACAGATCCGTGGCCTCAAGAGGTGCTGAAACTAGTAGGATGTCGATGATGGTGCCGTCCTTCTTCCGCCAGCGTGTCTCGACTGTCCCTGTGCCCTGCTGATTGATCTGGGCATATTTCGTATCGCCCACGAAGTTGTAGTCGGCTTCGGTCGGGTAGAGCATCCGTGCGTTCTGGCCGATCAGCTCCTGCGAGCTGTAGCCGGTTAACTCAGAGATGCGGTCGTTGACCTGCAGGATTGTGCGATCTGACACCACTCCGATGCCCACAGGGGCGGCCCGGAAGACGTTTTGGAGCATGGATTCCTGGGCGTGTAGCGCCATCTCGGCTCGCTTCCGGGCTGTGATGTCCGTCACAATACCTTCGATAGCCATTGGCGCGCCGCCATCGTTCTTGAGGAGGACGTTGCGTTGGCAGAGCCAGCGGGTCTCACCCGTCTTGCCGTGGATGATGGCGTATTCGTACGTCGGCGGCATATCCCCCTCAAGCAGGGCGACCCACTGGGTCTCGAAGTAGTTCCACCATCCGGGGTGTATGATCTCCAGGATTAGCTTTGGCGTGGCCTGGAATTGCTCGGCGGTGTATCCTGTCATGGCCAGAACCGCCGGGCTTGCGTACTCATAGCGTCCATCGGGAAGTGACATTCGGTAGATGAAATCCGGCGAGGCTTCGACAAGACGACGGTAGCGTTCTTCGGAAGCTTTCAGCGCAGACTGAAGTTCTGCAAGAGCAAGAGCGTTCCCCCAGGCACGGGCCCCTGTCTGAAGGACGACGATGGTCTCTTCGGACCACAGAACGTCTGTGCTCATCCGATCGAAACGTATCAACCCCCGACATACTTCGCCTGCCACCAACGGAAGCGCTAGAAGTGCTTGAATGGACTGCGCCTCCAAGGACTGACGCTCCTCAGTGGGGAGCTCTGCCGTGACTGCTTGCACGGGGAGGCCGCCGGATAGCATCGTCCGCCATCGAGGGGGTACCGCCAACTGCGCTTCATCAGCTGCTGGGCCCACACAGACCTGCACTGTTTCGGCACCGCTCTCAAGGGCGGGTCCGTCGGTTACCTGAATACAAACGCGGTTCGCATGGGTTGCTTGGCGCAGGATCTCCATCGACGCGCGGATCTGTGACAGAGGCAAGTCTTGCGACAGCACCATCTGGTTCGCGCGTCCGATTTCCTCCAGCAGTCTCGCCCTGCGTTTCCACTCGTTTCCGCTGGTCGCGCGGCCGGAGATGTCATATAGTACGGCAAGGAGCATGGGGTCAGCACCGCTCACAGGCGTCAACGACGCCGAAAAGTACCTCTCACCGAGATGCCGGGTCACGGCTGCGAAAGTCGCCGTACGCTTGGGCAGCGTGCCCGCCAGGGCTGCCCGGAGCACCTGTCTAGCTCTGGTGCGCGCGGTCGCACGCAGCAGAGATGTCCAGTCGAATCCCCGAGCTTGGAGTTCTCGCAACGGAATGCCCCAAAGCTCACTCGCCGCCTGATTGGCGTACACGATCCCCGTCTCGTTCAGCACCAAGGCACCATCGGATGTTGCTTCAAGGATGTCTGTGATCTGAGTGCCAATCGACTGCAGCGCTTGCTCGAATGGGTTGGTTTCCACAGTCTCACTTGGTTCGCCGGGAGTTTCATTCATCTGTCGGATCCTGGTCTCAGTCCTAGCTCTGGTCTGTCAACAGAGGGATGCCTGTGTGTCGAGCGGCTTGCACGTTTTCACTAAGTCCCAATCATAGGCTGCAATTCTGCTATGGCAAGGATGTCTTCTCAAGGTTCCACGCGCGGATCCTGCGGTCCGCTGCACCGACCGCAAGCATCTGTCCTGACGGCAAGAATGGAGCCGCGCTCAGTACTTTGGCGTCCACGGGGAACTGCAGCATTACTTTTCATTTGGGAAGGGAGCGTATCTGCACGTGCCCCTCACTAAGGATGGCACACCGGTCTCCGGGATCATCGTCGCTCGTGAACCGCAAGCTCGCCACGTGGCTATCGTGAGCCAGGCAAGCGAAGCTGGATTTCATAGGAATGTGTGCTCAGTTTTGTCCGTCATCAGAATCGACAACATAGGATGAGGCTGGGCAGGAACTCCCACTTGTCCTGCTTTCGCTGTGGTCTGACACATGGGGTCACCTAACAGTCTATCCAGATTCGGCGTTTTGGTATCTGGGTTCATGGCTCCGATTGTGTCCCACCGCGGGTGATCGCTCGTGACAAATAGTATGTTCTTCTTCTTTATCCATTTCTCCCGATCTGACGGTGCTTGTCTTCGCTCAGGTGTCCGGACTGCGGTTCAAGACGCCGGGGGACAGCTCCTCGTGAAGAGGCTCTCCGGCAACTAACTTACCCTAATCTGCCGCGCAGCGCAAGCCGGACGGCAGGCCAGGAGCTCCTGGGTCTTGACCAATCCACTAGCTGGTATATAAACCTTCAGAGTGGGCCATGCTCTGCGATTTCATCGAGGGTTGGGCGAGGGTTGTGTCTGGAACCCGATTCACTGCGGAAGAGGGCGACATGTCAGATGATTGCTTTTGGCCAGAGGTACACAGAATGAGCAACCATTACCTGGGCATCGAAATCGGTGGCACCAAGCTGCAAGTTGTGGTTGGGAATCAAGACGCGCGTATCGTTGACCGCTACCGCGTAGCCGTGGAGCGAGAAGATGGCGCCGCAGGCATCCGGGACAATATCAGGAAGGCCTGGCAGTCGTTCCGAGATGCCTACCCATTGCTGGCGGTAGGCGTTGGCTTTGGCGGTCCCTTCGACCGCGCCAACGGCACGGTAGCCAAGTCTTTTCAGGTTCACGGATGGGATGGATTTCCATTTACCGCCTGGCTGGAATCATTGACCGGGCTGGCGGTCGCGGTGGACAATGACGCCAACACTGCGGCATTGGGCGAGGCGCGGTTGGGCGCGGGCCGGGACTACGACAAGGTCTTCTATGTCACCCTGGGCAGCGGCATGGGCGGAGGGATGGTCGTCGACGGGCACATCTACCATGGCGCGTCGCCCGGCGAGGCGGAAATTGGTCTGATGCTGTGGGACAAGAGCGGGACGACCTTTGAGTCGCGCTGCTGCGGCTGGGCGGTGGATCGCGAGGTCAGGCGTTCTATTGCCCGGAATCCGGATGGGGTGTTGGCGCGCCTCGCCGGCTCAGCGACAAGCGGAGAGGCTCGCTACTTGGCCCCGGCCCTGGCGCAAGGTGACTCTGTTGCGCAAGCCATCCTGGCTGAAACGGGGGAGGATATTGCCTGGGCGCTATCGCACGTCAGTCACCTGTTCCATCCCCAAGTCGTGATCTTGGGCGGCGGCCTCTCTTTGATCGGCGAGCCACTGCGGGCAGCTGTGGCTGCCAGACTGCCCGGTTTTCTGACGTCGGCTTTTCAGCCCGCGCCCAGGGTGGAGTTGGCCTTGCTCGGCGAGGATGCAGTGTGCGTGGGCGCGCTTCTGTTGGCGCTGGGCCTATGATATAATCGTGGGTATCGTGTTGAAATCCCAAGGATAGCATCTACGAGTGCAATGACGACCACGAGAGGAGCATCCAGAGGATGCATGCTGGATGCCTTTGGATTCAACCGCCCAGAACAGATACCCGTGGTCTATCATCCCTCGCCGGCGGGATTGTTTGTGCACGGCCAGAAGCTACTCGACTAGTTTAGTCAATGCCCAATCACGAAGTCCGGCGCGACGTATGGGGCGTTACCCGCGTGGGCACCGGGCAGACAGAAAAGGTGGCGCAGGATGCGATGGCCAGGTTTGGGAACTGAGGAGTCTACGTGTCTCTAGGGAGCTATCTCGATCAAATCACCCGTCTTTTTCAGAGCGTCAACCCACAAGAGGTCCAATCTCTGGTCGACGCTCTTGATGACGCCTACGAAGCCGAGGAGTTTGTCTTCATTGTCGGCAATGGCGGCAGCGGGGCCAACGCCTCGCATCTGTGCGAGGACCTGGGCAAGGGCACGTTGAGCGATTTTGAGGACCAGAAACGCTTGAAGGTGCTGAGCCTGACGGACAACACGTCCTACATAACGGCCTGGGCAAATGACGAAGGCTATGACCGTGTTTTCGTCGAACAGCTCAAGAACCTGGCGCAGCCTGGCGCGCTGCTTATCGCCATCAGCGGCTCGGGCAACAGCCCAAACGTGGTCAAAGCGGTGACATACGCCAACGCGCATGGAATGAAGACGTTCGCGCTTGTGGGTTACGATGGCGGCAGACTGAAAACCATCGCCCACGGTTGCCTGCACGTGCCATCGGACAATATGGGGGCCGTGGAGGCTGTACACGGCGTGGTTCTACACTATCTCGTGGAAACGCTGTACGAAGAGTGGGCCTAGTTCAAGCGCCCCAATAGGTGCGCCCAGGGTGGCCCATCAGATAATGTGCTCTTGGGTTGGCAGCCACGACTTCTCTCGTTCTCCTAGTGGAGGACGGCTGATGCCGTGATTGCACGCCTCAGCCATATATGCGGTAGAGTTGAGATACGGAACCTGTTGGGGAGGTGATTCAATGACCAAGGCAGACGAACCTGTGCAATATGCAATGACGCGCTATCAACAGATCACCGAGGCGGTCGTGGATGAACTCCAGAGGACGTCCGTAAGCGGCGGAGATCTCTACAAGGTGGCGCCGTGGATCTCCCACGAGAATAAGCGCATCATCGTGGCTGAGGCGCTGGACGCCGATCGCGTCGGGGCTCTGTCGGTCCGGATGTTGCTCGTTGGGGATGATGATGAAGTGGGGCCGCTGACCGACTATAAGTGTGCCGTGATGGCTGAGCGGCTGATGCACCCCTCGGGTGCGGGTAGCCAAGCTACTCGCGATGCGCGTGTCAACGAACTGCTGACATTGGCCGGCCGATCGTCTACTGCGAGTCCTCTGCTGGCGTATGAATCGCTGTACCGCGATCTGGCGGAGAGTGCACTGTTGGATGGCGACAGATCTGCTCTGGATTGGCTGATGCGAGCGCTTGCCCACAACAGGCGCTTTCACAAGAGCGACGATCTGGCGTTTCAGCTAATTGATATCGCCAGTGCTCATCTTCAGCTTGGAGATCTGGATGAAGGTCTGCGCCTACTGGCTCACCTGATCCACCAGGATCCCGCAAACCAATGGACGTATCGCTTCATGGCGACAGGCTTAGGCACCTTGGGCCTGGCGGACCTGGGCCTCAAGGGCACGCGCCGCGGGCTGCAGCTATTGGACGAGCGTGGTGATCCTGAGGATCTCCGCGATGAATTCCTGATGGCTGAGTTCGACGTACGGGCTAGCGAAAAGCGCGGTCGCGAAGCTGACGTAAGCTCTGACGTCATGGCTGAGCTGGAAGCTGCGCTGGCAACCGACTTCTCCGCGTCCGACGAGGGGCCCGCTGGTCAGTCGCTCGATGTCCTGGTGCCGGGCCTGGATGAGGTACCCGTCAAACGACCGATGCGGTTTACCGATGTGCCGGAGGTGCTCCGGGACCGGATGGCGCGCGCGTGTCGCTAGGTGCTGCGCCATGTGCTGGTGCGGAGTCTGGGGGCCTTTCGCAGCCGCCCGACGCTTGGGAACCGGACGGTTTGAGTGAACTGCTGCCGATAACCTGGAAGAATGAGGCCTTGAGCACGGCGGCGGCGCCGTGCTCAAGGCCTCATGTCAGTACCTGACCCGGCGTCGCGCCGGTATGCTCTGAGTTACCGACTACGACCACACCGTTGACAATCACGTGTTCGATTCCGCTGCAGTAGGCAACCGGGTTCTCCAAGGTAGCGACGTCATCCAGAGTCTCATAGTCGAAGACCACGACATCCGCAAACCCGCCGGCGCGGATCAGCCCGCGGTCCTGCAGTCTGAAGCGTGTCGCCGGCATACTGGTCATCTTGCGGATGGCCTCCTCGAGTCTGAGAACCCCTTTTTCACGCACCCAATAAGTCAAGAAGTGCACCATGCCCGCAAAGGGAAGCGGATGCACGTAGCGATCCTTGAGCGGCCCGTCGGTGGCCACCGTCGCGGCATCAACGCTGAGGCTGAAGAGCGGGTGCTGGACAGTCTTTGTTACGTGCTCCTCAGTGAAGAGCCTGCCGATATAGCCGACCTGTCCTGCGCCGCTGAGGCTCTCGACAAATAGATCGAGCAGGCAGTCCCAGGGATCTCGGTGCCAGACATCGGCAATCTCGAGAAAGTTCCTGCCGACGATCTCCGGGTGGTTGCTGCTGTTGGAGATCCGTACGCGGTGCCAGTCGCCGCGGGTGATGAAGGCCCAAT
>JAGHDT010000585.1 GCA_021159805.1 Anaerolineae bacterium | reverse complement strand
CTCCCCAACCTGGCGAAGAGCTTCGAGTGGTCCGATGATGGCTATGAGCTGACTTTGCACCTCATCGAGGGGGCAAAGTGGTCGGATGGTGAGCCCTTCACGGCCGATGATGTGATGTTTACGTGGGAATACATGATCCTCGATCCCAACGTCAACAGCAGCACCTCACGCACAACCTGGCAGCTCGAGGGTGAGGACGTGAACCTGGAGAAGGTCGATGACTACACCATCAAGTTCACGTTCCCGAAGCCCTTCCCGGTGCAGATGCTCTTTAGCATGGACGAGTACGACTTCTCCGTCTGGCCGCAGCATATCTGGCAGCCGTTGCATCCCGAATTCTCCGACAACGACTATGAGGCCTTTGAGAAAGCGTGGCCTGCCGACAAGCTGCCGCCTGTCACGATGGGGCCGTGGGTTGCCGTGGAGTACAAGACGGACGAGCTGATGGTCCTGAGCCGCAACCCTTACTACTGGAAGGTAGATGAGGAAGGCAATCAGCTTCCGTACCTGGACGAGGTCCGGTTTGAGAAGGGGTCCACAGGTGTGGGCCGCACGCTCAATACCCTGGCCGGCAGTGGCGATCACTCGAACCTGGAGAACCCGAGTACCTTCATCGAGACGCTCAAGCGCGCTGCGGACGCAGATGCGCACTTCACCGTCGGGTGGGGTCCCGAGATGTTGGCGTACTCACTGCATATGAACCAGTCGGCGAACCTGGGCGTTGAGGACGAGCGGGATACCGCGCTGCGCGAGCTGTTCCGGGATGTCCGCTTCCGCCGTGCGGTCAGCCAGGCGATCGACCGCGGCGGTATCGCGCAGGCTATCGTGCGTGGCCCCTTCCTGCGCGCCTGGCCCGGTGGCCTCTACCCCGGTGCCACGGAGTTCGACCGCAGTTCCGTGGTCTACTATCCCTACAGCCCTGAGGCCTCGCGTACCCTGCTGGCTGATCTGGGCTTTGAGGACACCGATGGCAACGGTGTCCTGAACTGGACCGAGGGATCGCAGAAGGGCGAGGATCTTGTGATCGCTTTGATGGCGAATGAGGATCAGCAGGGCTCGACCAGCGTCGGCCAGTCGCTGGTGCCGCTCATGGCAGATGTGGGCATCAAGGTGAACTACCGTCCGCTCAAGCCCACCGTCGCCGGTGACAACGTGGAGAACGGCACCTGGGAGTGGCAGGTGGACCGGGGTGGTCAGGAGTACGCCGTGCCCTTCACGCGCGCGGAACTGCTGGCGCCGATCACCAAAGAATCCCCCCCCTGGCATCGTGAGGGCGAGGAGCCACGCGTACTGCAACCCTTCGAGGAGGACCTGGCCAGGATCATCAATGAGTTCCGTCTGGAGCCCGATGCAGACAAGCGCAATGTACTGATGGCCCAGTACAACCATATTTACACCGAGAACGTCTATGACGTCGGTATCGTCATCGGACGGTATGGTCTGGCCCTGGCCAAGCGCTTCCAGAACGTGGCGTCGGGCACGCCCTGCTTCCTCTATCACTGGACGTGGGGCAATGTCATGCCGGAGCAGGTGTGGGTGGCGCCAGAGGACCAGCTGCAATTGGTGCGCCCCAATGTGATCCCGATCTATGGCCAATAGCCCTTAGTGTGGGATCAGGCGTCGTCGAGGGGGGCCTCAGCAGTCGAGGTTTCCCTCGACTCCCTTGCGCAGCTTGGCTATGTTGTTCCGGGGGCTAAGGATAGGATTCAGGAGACTGGCGAATGGTCAATTATATCTTGCGAAGATTGCTGATGGCGGTCTTCGTGCTGATCGTGATCAGTGCGATCTCATTCATCGTCATCCAGTTGCCGCCCGGTGACTTTGCCCAGGTCTACAAGCAGCGCTTGATCAACCAGGGCGGTATGAAAGCGCGGGAGGCCGAGGAGGCAGCTCAGGTATACCGGGAACGCTATGGCCTGGACAAGCCATATCCAATTCAGTATTTCAACTGGATCAAGGGGATCGTCACCGAGGGCAAGTTCGGCTATTCCATGGCCTATTCGCGGGATGTTGGGGAGCTAATCGCGGAGCGGCTACCACGCACACTGGTACTGGCGCTGATGGCACACGTTACCTCGACCATAGTGGGCGTCGGCGCGGGGATTCTGGTGGCGCCACGCCAGTACAGCGTGACGGACAACGTCGCGTCCTTCGTGGCCTTCTTGTTGACCTCTGTGCCGCGATTCTGGTTTGCCTTGGTCATCATCTACCTGCTGGTGTTCACGTTCAAGCAGGAGCACGTGAGTTCGTTCTTCTCTCCGCAGTATGCGCTGGCCCCGTGGTCTCTGGCCAAGGTCTGGGATGTGATCAAGCATACCTGGCCGGTGGTTGTCATCGCCGGGCTGGGGGGGGTGGCGCGCAATATGCGGGTGATGCGGGGCAACCTGCTGGATGTGCTCAATGCGCAGTATGTGACCACGGCACGCGCCAAGGGCCTGAAAGAGTCCGCGGTGATCATGAAGCATGCTGTGCCCAATGCTCTGCACCCGATCATTATGTACCAGGGCATGGTCTTTCCCTATATGGTGCAGGGCGAACTGGAGGCGGCAATCGTGAT
>JAGHDT010000027.1 GCA_021159805.1 Anaerolineae bacterium | reverse complement strand
CTGAGCCACACCTCACTATCATATAGATAAGGCAGACTTACACCAGGTTAGTTCTCACTACACCTGCCTTTCTTACCTCCGACCCGACTGGACCCTCCGGGCCCACCGGGCGATAGGGTGCCGGGAGCAATCCTTGCGCCTGCCGTGTTCGCAAAGGAGGCAGTCCCGTTCGGCTACGCCGGACAGGGTTGCCTCTTTTTATTTGGCACCCATGCGGTCTGGATTCGTCTTACCGGGAGCGCACGACGAATCGATTGAGTGTCTGCAAGCTGTCGAGCTGTTAGCGCCTATGCACCAACTGGTACACCGGGCGCAGCCTATTAGCCCTACTTAGCATAAGGAGGTTTACCCATGTGGATAGTTCGCGTGAACATGACGGATCGTTCCTACAAGCTGGAGGACGTGCCTGAACGGTACAAGAACCTGGGTGGACGCGGCTTGACCTCGACGCTCCTCTTTGACGAGGTCGATCCCCAATGCCACCCTCTCGGGCCGAACAACAAACTGATCTTCGCCCCCGGCATCATCACAGGCACGACGGCGCCCACGTCGTCCCGCGTCTCGGCCGGCGCAAAATCCCCCCTGACCGGCGGGATCAAGGAGTCCAACGCCGGCACCAGCTGGGCGCCCACCCTGGCCAAGCTGCAGGTCAAGGCGCTCATCGTTGAAGGCATAGCCGACAAGAAGGACGGAGTCTGGATGCTCCATCTCGCATGGCAAGATGGGAAGCCCACAGTGGAGTTCATGTCCGCAGACGGTTACGCTGGCCGCAACCTTTTCGATGTGTACCCTGAGGTTTTCGAACGCTTCGGCGACAAGGTGCACGTCGCCGGCATCGGCGCCGCCGGTGAGTTCGGATATCCCAACTCCGGCATCGTCTACCAGGATATGAAAAAGCGGCCAACCCGCTACTCAGGACGGGGTGGCCTGGGCGCGGTGATGGGCAGCAAGCGTCTTAAGTTCATCGTGCTTGATCCAACCGGCACCCCCGGTGTTGAGATCGCCAACAAGGCCCTCTTCAAGCAGGGACAGAAAAAGATGCGCGAGGCCCTGATGACACACCCCGTCACCAAGCCCAAGGGTGGTCTCAATACCTATGGCACCGCGATCCTGACCAACATCCTCAACGAGGCTGGCGGCCTGCCCACCCGCAGCTTCCGCACTGGGCGCTTCGAAGGCGCCGCGGCCATCGCCGGCGAGGCTATCTTTGAGAGCAACAAGAAGCGCATGGGCAAGGAGATCTACAATCACGCCTGCAGCCCCGGCTGCATTATCCAGTGCTCCAACACCCTCTATGATGAGGACGGCAGCGAGATCGCCTCGTGTGTCGAGTACGAATCCAGCTGGTCCCTGGGTGCCAACTGCGGTATCAGCGATCTGGATGCCCTCGGCAAGATGATCCACCTGTGCAATGGTTATGGGTTGGATACCATTGAGGCCGGCGCCACCATCGGCGTCGCGATGGACTCGGGCTTGCTCGAGTTCGGTGATGTTGAGGGTGCCACCCACTTGCTGGAAGAAATGGGCAAAGGCACACCGCTCGGACGCCTGATGGGCAGCGGCACCGCCAATGTCGCCAAGGCCTTCGGCAACCCGCGCAGTCCGACGGTCAAGGGGCAGGCAATGCCGGCCTACGAGCCGCGAGCCGTCAAGGGCATCGGCGTGACGTACGCCACCACGCCGATGGGGGCCGACCACACCGCGGGCTACACCATCGCAACGGAGATCCTCAGCGTCGGTGGCACCTCCGACCCGCTCAAGGCAGAGAAGGCCAAAGCGGATCTGAGCCGTGCCTTCCAGAAGAGCACCGCGCTGATCGACTCGAGCGGCCACTGCCTCTTCATCGCCTTCGCCATCCTCGACATCCCCAGTGGTTTCGAGGGCCTAATCGAGGAGATCAACGGCGTGCTAGGCACCCAGATGACAGCGGACGAGGCCCTGGAGATGGGCGCGGAGATCCTGCGTCGTGAGCGCGCGTTCAACGAAAAAGCCGGCTTCACCAAGGCGGATGACCGCCTGCCGGAGTTCATGTACACCGAGGCCCTACCCCCGCACAATGTCCGAGTCGAGATCTCAGACGAGGTGATGGACGCCGTCTTCGGCGAGATGTAAGATCCGTAGACCCTTTCCAGGCTGCCGGGCTTCACTCGCCCGGCAGCCTGGATGATAACGGCAGGAGTCGTAAGGTATTCATGGAAGTCACCGTCAAGCTATTCGCAATGCTGCAGCGGTACGCGTCCGAAGAACTGGTCGGTCCCGCCCCATCAGCGGGCCATCCGTTCGAGCTCGATCTCCCCGATACGAGCACCATCGCCGATCTGTTGGTGCGCCTCGGTATCCCCGAGCGGGAGGTGAAGGTCACCTTCGTCGATGGACGCGCCCGCGCGCCCATGTTCCGCCTGGCAGCAGGTTCAGAGATCGGCATCTTCCCACCCATCGGAGGCGGGTAATGGAACTCGATGTACACTTTTACGGCCCACTGGCACGCTACGGCGGCAGCGACAACAACATCGCCGGCCAAGCCGCGATCACCTTACCTGAGGGGAGCACGGTCGCTGATCTGCTCCGCGCCCTGGCTATACCGACCGAGGAACGTGGCATCACGTTCATCAACGGTGACCTCAGCGCGATGCCGGGCCTACAGCCCGATCTCGATCACGTGCTGGCGGACGGCGACCGCGTCGCCTTTTTCGATCCCAAGAGCATGTGGCCCTTCCAGTACCGCCACGATGTCGCTGCCCTCGATGAATTCAGGACGGCCTTGGCTGCCCGAGAGGACGGCGGTCTGCAGTCGAGGTACGATTCAGAGGAACTGGGCTGACAGAAGCCCGGAATGCTCATCCCGGCTACCGTTTATCACCCCGAGCCACCACCACCATGCGAGAGCTGCATGACACGTTCAGGACCACGAGAATTTGCCGACATTGGTTGCTCAAGCGCAAACGAAGGTAAGCCCGCTAGTGGCGTCTGACCCAGGTCGTCATCCCGAGCGGATCAACCGGACACCCACAGGGGGAAGCGTGACAGTCGAGGGATCTAGGGCCTCGTGGCAGCGTGTGCGATTGAGGGGGAGAGATCCCTCGACTGCGCTCGGGATGACAGCGGGAGCCGCATGACAAGTTCAGGATGACAACTCTTGCCCAAGGGTTGACCAGATGCGATAGCCCTGCCCTTCGGCTGCGTTCTGGTTTGGGGGCATAAGCCAGATGGAGATTTGTGCAACCATAACCCGTTATCCAGAAGTGTCGGGGGGGGGGCAGCAGCCGCT
>JAGHDT010000018.1 GCA_021159805.1 Anaerolineae bacterium | reverse complement strand
ATGTAAGATGCCCAGCCCGGCAGGAAGCAGGCCATGGAAGCGTTGCTGGCCAGGAAGACCAGGCCGTAGGCCCAGGCGAGCAAGGTCGGGTTGGTGACGATGCGCGGAATCACCAGGGCAAGCACGGGGATCGCCACCGTCACGATGACGCCGACCTCGGATGTGCGCTTTGTCCCGTGGCGTTCGTTAAGCCACCCGAAGAGCAAGGCTGCTGTGATGGTGCCGATCACGCCGAGGGAGGTGTAGCGGCCGACGACGTGGGCGGGCAGATTGAGCCTGTCCAAGGCGTAGACGATGTAGAAGGGGGTGCCCAGACCGGCCAGATTGAAGACCTGGCGTGCGATCAGATAGCGACGGAAGGCGTGGTCCCGCTTCAGAAGCTTGCCCAGCTGCGGAAGATACTCGCCCCAACTGGGGACTCTGTCCCCCGCGATGCCCTTGTTTTCGCGGGTCAGGGTAATCGCTGTGAAGGAGACCGCCAGCATAGCGAAGCCGAGCAGGAATAGAACGGCGTAATTGGTGGGGTAAGCAGGGCCTCGGTCGCTCAACAGCCACTCAACGCCGAAACCAGCGGCGAAGCTGGCGATGCCCGAGAGAATCTGACCGATGCTGGTGAGCCGTCCACGCCGGTAGGCAGGAACGGACTTGCTGAGGAAGTCGAACCAGGCCAGGCTGGCCAGACCGTCGCCCAGCCAGAAGATGCCCATCGCCACCATCAGGGCGGTGATCACCAGCGCCGGGCGCCGGGTACCGGTCACGTAGATCAGCGCTGCCAGGATCAGGATCATTAGACGGCTGATTCCGGCGGGTAGCAGGATGAATGGCTTCTTGTAGGGTTTGTCGGAGAGATACCGAGCTGCGACCAGCTGCGGCAGCAGCCACCCGGCACGCTGCAGCGTGGAGAGCAGACCGATGACGGTTGAGGATGCCCCCAATTCCGTCAGGAAGCTGGGGACCACGGTGCCGGGCCCAAGGAAGGCCAGACCGATGCCGAAGAAGCAGAAGTCCATCGTCAGACACCAGAAGTTGCGCCGGTAGCCGGGCGGGAGGGGCTCCGCGGTCATTTGAGAATCTGTCATTGGCTGGGTCATCACGCCTTACTGGGCATGGGGCAGGTAGGCGCCCATAGTCTTGAGCTTGGACTGCAGTTGCTTCACGTCGATCGCGTGGATGTCTGTCCCACTGCCGGCGGCTATGCTTGCAGCGACGCCCGCAGCCTGCCCGGTGATGTAGCATCCGGGCATCACGCGGATCGAGCCCTGCATAAAGCGGTCCGAGCTGACGCAGCGGCCCGCGACCAGCACATTGTCCAGTCCCTGCGGGGTGAGGACCCGATAGGGGATACCGTAGCTCTCGCCGTCCTTGTAGCGCAGCCGTTTGAACTCCTCCTTGAACTTGGCGAAGTCCTCGGAACTTGGGGTGGAGGCGTGGATGTCGACGGGGTAGTTGTAGCGCCCGATCTCATCTTCGAAGACCGCGCGGTTATTGAAGTCGCCCAGTACCAGCACGTAGTCCCCCAGGATGCGCCGCGTCTCGCGCAGCCCGAGTAGCGCGCCGGTGGCCACCAGGGACGCGTCCTCGAAGCCCTCCAGATAGCGTTTGTAGTAGACCTCGTACTCGCTCAGGCTCTTGCGCCCCCAGAGCAGCGCCTCTGTCAGAGAGCGCTCGTCGGTGCCGTCCACGCCGAAGGTGTGACCAACGTTGCCACCGCCAATACCCTCGCCGACCTGCCACATGCCGGGCAGGTGGCGATCGTGGACCGTGAAAACATTATCCGCGAAGGCCACGGCGAGATTGCGATCCTGCCGTCCGCTCACGCGGCTCCAATCGACGTTGGCCCACAGGCTGCAGAGCGTGCCCGGCATCATATTGCCCTCGGCGTCGCCCTTTTCAGAGGAAGCGCCGGCCCACGTTGCCAGGTCGCCGTCGCCGGTGCCGTCCACGAAGGCCTTGGCCTTCACCGCGAAGATCCCGCTCTTGGCGGCGCAGATGGCTGCGGTCACGTGCCCACCCTCCGTCTCCACGCCGATGACCTGCGTGTGGAAGGTGAAGTCGATGCCCCTGGACTCCTCAATCACGTCGTCGTAGACGCGCTTGAGCGCCTCGGCATTGATGCTGACGCTGCCGCCGGGGTCATCCTGTGGAGTGTCGGCGCGCTGCTTCATCCGCTCGTAGATCTCGCGTCCGATCCCGTCGGCCAGAAAATTGACCCGGTCGGTGAAGCACATGAAGGCGGGCACTAATCCGGTAGTACCCATCCCGCCGAAGCAGGCCTGGCCCTCGGCGATGAAGACGCTGGCACCCTGACGGGCCGCGGCGAGTGCTGCGGCGACGCCAGCCGGTCCACCGCCGGCGACGAAGACGTCGACCTCGTGGCGGACCGGGATTTCGCGTTTGAATGTGAGTGTTGGCATAGGTGGTTCCTCGGGTAGGGTTACGGGTTGAACGTCACAAGCTTGCCGGTTGTCAGTTGTCAGTTACCTGTCGTCAGTCTTGGTCTTGCGGGCCTAGTTGTCTTACGTTATCCCCTATCCCTTGTGCCATATTCCTACTTGACCGGATACAGGCCATATTCGCGCACGGTCTCATAGACTGCGAGTACATTCTTCACCGGGGAGAGGGGCTGGACGTTGTGGATGGTGTTGAAGACGAAGCCACCTCCTGGGCCGAAGATGCGCACGCGCTCGCGGACCTCGGCGCGGACCTCGTCCTCCGTGCCGAAGGGCAGGGTCTTCTGCGTGTCGACCCCGCCGCCCCAGAAGGTCACGTCCTTGCCAAAGGTCTCTTTGAGCATCAAGGGATCCATATCGGCTGCCGAGCACTGGACGGGGTTGAGGATGTCAAAGCCGGCCTCGATGAACTCGGGGATCAGTTTGACGACGGAGCCACAGGAGTGGATGAAAGTCTTCCACGAGGTGTTGGTGTGGATCCACTCGTTCATGCGGATATGGTAGGGCTTGTAGAGCGTACGATAGGAGCGGTTTGAGATGAAGGGGCCGCGCTGCGTGCCAAAGTCGGTGCCGGTTACCATCACCGCGGTGACACGGTCGCCCACGGCTTCGTAGATACAGGCCAGGTTCTCCAGTCCGATCTCGCACTGGGCCTCGAAGATCGCCTTGATGTAGTCCTTGCGCAAGACCGTGCTGACGTACCATTCCTCAACGTCCCGGATGCCTTTGGGATCTTTGAGCCACGGTGCGGGCACAAGGGCGATGTCGCCGAAGCCGGTCCCGCCGAAGTTGGCCAGGATTGCTTTGTCGGTCTCACTGTAGATCCGGGCCGAGGTCTCGGCATAATAGGCCAGATCCTCGGAGGAGATCGGCCCGAAGTCCTCCAGGTTATCCTCGACGTTCAGGTTGTCGTCGTCGATGGGGGGCTGGCGCCGGGTGGAATCGAAGTACCAGCCGCCCTCGGGCATCCGCCCGCTGGGTGGAACCGACTTGTCGCCCTCGGGGTAGAGAAAGAGATCGCCGTTGGGCTCAATATCAGTGTTGAAGCCCTCTGGCACGAGGACTGGCGTGCCGTCAAAGGTGGTCCACGGCTTCCAGCCCTCATTGAGGAAGCCGAACATCGTCTTGGGTGAGCTGAGCCCGACGACGTCGACGCCCAGTGCGTCCATCAGATCGGGTTTGATCTCGCCCAGCATCTGGTAGGGCTCAACTACCTTCACCGGCGTGCCGGGCGTGTCCAGGCCCAGCGCCTGGCGCAGCCCGTAGACCACGCTCACGTGCATTCCAGTGACGGGGCTGCCGCCCAGATCGACAGGGAGGCGATCCGGTTCTTCGTGTGCCAATGCGCGCAGCACGCGCTCTCGTGAGGTCATCATGTTCCAATGCTCCTTTCAGGGTGTCCGTTTTGTGCAGTGTGGCCGCGATTATCCAAAGGTTCGATCGTCCGTTTCCTGAGGGTCGCTGGTCCCGGAGAAGACGTGGCACCGCCACGTCTGTACAACAGCAAGACCGCTAGGCCGCCATCCCATCTACATCGCTCCCACGGCGCGGAGCCAAGCCTGCGCGATCAGCGCGTGGCCGGCCGGGGTTGGATGCACGCCGTCGGCGAGCCAGAAGCTCATCTGGCGCTGGGTTGCCGCGGCTGCGAAGGCGCCGTCCAGCGGCACGAAGCGCGTGGCGAACTCGCGGGCCAGCCTGCGGGCCACGGCGATCTTTGGATCCAGGTCGACGCGCCACGCGGCGCGGTCTGGCGGTGTTGGGAGCATGAAGGGCTCCAGGACGATAACGTTGGCACTCAATCTGTCGCGTGTCTGCTCCAGAATGGAGCGGAAGTTCTTCTCGTAGATCTCAGTGGACGTGGGGTCGTTGCTGTCGTAGCGGCGCCACGTGTCGTTGATCCCGACCAGGATCGAGACCCAGGTCGGGGCCAGATCCAGGCAGTCGGTCTGCCAGCGGGAGCGTAGGTCCT
>JAGHDT010000375.1 GCA_021159805.1 Anaerolineae bacterium | reverse complement strand
GCCCGATCTCCGGAGTCGCTGCCGTCGTGACTGAAAGCAACGTGGACTTGCCGGCGTTGGGCTTACCGACCAACCCCACATCTGCCAACAGCTTGAGCTCCAGTCGCAGGTTGCGCACCTCACCCAGATCCCCATTCTCGGCAATGCGTGGGGCTTGGTTTGTCGACGTCGCGAACCGAGCATTGCCGCGCCCGCCGCGTCCGCCGCGCGCTACAACCACTTGCTGGTCCGGCCCGACCAGATCAGCCACGACGCCACCGGTCTCCACGTCCACGACCAACGTGCCGGGGGGGACAGGGATCAGCAGATCCTCCCCACCGCCGCCGTGCATCGTCTTGATAAGTCCAGGCTCTCCGTTCTCGGCCTCAAATTCCTTCTTGTGCGCGAAATGATACAGGGTATTGAGATGTCGATTCACAAAGAGAATCACATCCCCACCCTTTCCACCATCCCCACCGGAAGGCCCGCCGAAGGGTATGTACTTCTCGCGACGGAAAGCCACGGCACCCTTGCCGCCGTGACCAGCCGTCACCCGAAACGTTACTCGATCATAGAACATAGTTATCTCATCCTAAACAAACAGGCCGCAAAGTCAATAGACAAGGCCGGTAGCTGCGAAACCCGCGCCTGCCATCCACACGTCATAGGACACAACCTGCCCGCCGATGCGAATACCATCGGCGGGCAGGTCAGCGCACACGATTGGCTTCGAATCGCTAGACCGTTACCGGCTACCCAGTACATTGTGCAGAGTTTCACACGCCGGGCAGCCACCGCCAGGTCGGATGATCGCATACCCGTCTTGCGGATCGTAGCCATATCGAGCAAAGTCGATGTTCCACACGATAATAGTGCGTACCATGCCGGTGCTGATGCTCAACTGCACGGCCTCCGCCAACCACGCAGCCTGCTCGGAGTTGTCGGTGCCACGCGCCCACGCAAACTGATCGGAGAAGGTGGGTACACCATCCTGTGAGGCGTACCCCATTTCCGTGTAGAAGATCTGCCGCGTGCCCCGGAAGATGTTGTAGTAGAGCTGCGTCTGGGGCAGGAAGAACCAGGAATGATGCGTGTCTCCCGGGTTGGCCGGATGGCCGATCGTAGCCGAGGGCGACGTCGCGCCCGCATTGTGATGCGCGCCGATGTAATCCATGCAGTTAGCCGCGCCAGCGTTGTACAGACCCTCCATCCACGGCTGATCGTCACACCCGTTAGGCCCACAGCCGCCAAACCAGCCGGTCGGAGCTGGCGCCGCACTGATCACCGCGGTTCCGCCATTGGCCGACTTGATGGCACTGTACGACTTGCACAGCAGACTCGTGTAGGAAGCCGGGCTGATCAGCCCCACCTGCCATTCCCGATCGATATTGGGCTCATTCCAGACCTCAATCGCGTCGGCACCGGCCGCAGCAAGTTGGCCTACCCAGGCCGCAAACTTGTCGTCATAGCCGGCCTCCGTCACCATTCCAGCGCCGCCGATCGCACTCAGCTGAATCTTGAATCCATTGTTGTGCGCCACAGCCACCATACCGGCAGCATCCTGCCCGTAGAAGATCTGGGTCTTAATCCAGGTCATCCCCGCATACTTCATCTTATCCTTATAGGGCAGCCCGAGATCGCGGATGTGACCGCCGAGCTCAAACGAGCCGGTCGCAACGGGTGCCGAGACTGTCGGCGCAGAAGGCTGCGCGGCTGCAGCCGGCTCACCTACGCGGATCTGAACATACACCCCGCTGCCGTCGATGCTCTTGCCGCCAACCTGGAGACCCCACGTGCTCTTGTAGATGCCATCCTCGTCCGGAGCAACCATCTCAACACCGATATCCACCGTCTCGCCGCTGGCGACCGCACCGACCTCGACCTCCGTGACATCGCCCAACTGCGTGTCGCCGGAGAAGACAAAGACCGTCTCCTCGGGCCAGTCGACAGACCCAGCATTCTTCAATCGCCAAATCTTCGTGAGCGACTCGCCTTTCTCAAACTGTGTGTTATCCGGCACGCTGACGTCTGCGACAAAGGCGGCCTTGAGTGTCTCATCGGCTTCGGCATCGCCACCGGGGCTCTCCTCATCCGGTGTCTCTTCTGGTTCCCTATCCTCGCCAACAGCAAGCGTGTCGGTGACCACCGGAGCGGGAACCGCAACCAAGACCTCAAAGGCGCCCTTGTCCACGCCAGCCACCGTGGCCGCAATACGATACGTACCGGTTAGGGTCGGCGCGGTCCAGGCATACTCAGGCTGTGTGAACTGACCGCTGGCCTGCGTCATCTGCCCTACCGGATCGGTAACGGACCACACAACCTCCGGCATCTTCCCCGCCGTGCCCACACCCGCAGCGCTGAAATCTGCCACAGACGAGAGGACTCCAGCTATATTCCCTTCATCGAACAGATCACGTAGCACAACGCCGCCCAGCTTGTAGCGTGAGACCAAATCCATGCGCGAGAGCAGCCACTGCGGAGTGCCCAGCCAGTAGGTCTCTTCACCAACAACGATGCCGGTCGCCTGCGTCGCAGGATCCTCCAGCACCCCCACCTGTCCCAACGTGAGGTTCAACAACGTGCCCGGTATCACGCTCTCTGTCACGGTCTGCATCACACTGACCTGGCCAAGAGAGGCCAGAACAGTGTCCATAGCCACCGTCACCTGGCCGTCAGTGCTCAAAGTGGAGAAGACCGGCACCAGCTTGTAGCGGGCAACCTGCGTCACAGCCCACTGAACCAATTGCTCGGCGTCACCGCCGGGTTCGTAAGCAGACGGAGTCAACGGCATCACAACGCGTAGCTGGTCAACAGCACTTCCCAAAGCAGCCCAATCATAGCCACCGGTGTTCCACGCACCATCGACGTCCAGCTGAGGCGTGTCAGCCACTATCGCCACCCAGAGACCTTGCTCGTGAAAGGCCTTGCCCAGCTCACCCACGAACTGCGAGAACAGATCGCGATCCTGTAACTGGACCGAACGGTAATCCACAACCAGGCCCGGATATCCGCCCGCCTGCGCCAGCGACAGCAGATTGCCCACGTGCGCGGTGCGGTCAGCCTCCATCGTCAGCATATCGCTGACCAGTGACCAGTTCTCCGGGCGATCAAGTACCCAGTTCCGGACGGTCGGCACCAGAGCAACAATGCCCCCTGCCGTGGCCTCCGGAAGCTGATCTGAATAACCCGTGACTCCCCCCATCGTGCCGATAAGGATCCCAGAGATATCTGCTTCATCGACGCCGGACACTGCAACATCCGCTGTCCAGCTTTCAGCCTCGGCTACAACCTTCGGAGCGGCCGACTCGCTCTGCACAACCAGTATGGCTGCCGGAAGCTGACTCAAATCGGAGATCAACACCTCAGCCGTCCGGTCGAGCTTGGTCGGCAGCCACATCCAGGTCCCAGAGTCAGCATCCCAGGCATAGAGATCGAGCGTCTCCCAGGGTTCGGCCTCGTTGGGGATCAAGACCTGCAACTGCCCGGCAACCGGATCGTTGGTCTTCACGTCAATCGTGTAATAGGGACTCTTCGGCGTTAGGGATGCCGGAAGCGCCTCAATCGCGGCCACAAGATCATCCGGCGCCACGCCACTCAGCAGGTCAGCACGCGGGACCGATCCAAGCTTGACGCGAAGTCTGCCCTCGGCATCAGCAGGTCGGGAGACCCGTAGACCATCCGGATGGTCAACGCTCATCGTCTCACGGTCAAGTACAGTGTACCCACCGCTGCCGCCGATTCTCTGAGCTAGCGAGAATGGAGGTAGAAAGAGCAAAACAATCACCAGTACCGCAGCCGCGGCGGCGACAATCCAACCACGTCCAGCCAGAAGGGAAACAACACCTGCGAGAGCAGGATGATCGGCAGAGCTCGATGCGGGTTGCGCTGACTCCAGATCAGCGATGCTCACCACACGGGGTGATGGGACAGCCACAGAGGTCTCAGCTGTGTCGTCTACAGCGACACTGCCTGGGATCACCGACTCAGGGGCCGCATCCGGCGCGGCAGCCTCAGCCAAGGACACGTCTGCTGTCACCGCTGTCACTTCGGCACTCGGGTCAGAGAGTGCCTGCATCGCGACTTCCGGCTCACCTGACACACTACCGCCCTGCGTGGCAGCCGTGACGGCCACCTCGAGAGCTGTGGTTGCTGCATCGGGCTCGACCATGACGGGCTCAGCCGGCATAGCTTCGGATTCGGATTGCGAATCCACGACGTCGTTCGGTTGGTACTCGTCGCTCACTGACACCTCCGGTAATATCTCCTGGCACCCACCAGGACGGTTGGCTGCTAAACACACTTGATCGCCTGCGTCCCGGAAAAAGCCGAACATCGGCGCAACTTGCCCACTCAGACAGCAGTGAGATGGTCAGTTGATCGGGAAACCACAGGCACGAACGTGAAGCATTCTATCATAGGGCAAGAGGTTGACAAGCAAGAGCGGTCCACGGTGCAGGGCTATCGCACTCGCCCTTAGCTTCGAACTCATTTGTCATCCCGAACGGGTCAGGTGCGCAACTGCTCAACATACCACGACAGTGAGGGATCTGAGGCCTCAATAACGCACGGCCTTGGGGCGCAAGATCCCTCGCTTCACCTCTTTGAAGAGCTGGTAGCTGGGTTGACTCACTCGGAATGACGGGGGCTGTGTTATCTCACTCCAGATGCCTTAGCCCTAATCTACGGTGGGCTGATCCGCAGGATAGCGCCCTCAGCGAAGATTGGGCCGAACGCAAGCCCCATACGCCGGTAGAGCGATGGGGGCACACTGATGTCGGCCAGATAGAGCTCACCCACGAAGCGCTGTGCAGCAGGCGCCTTCAGCCCAACCTTGGGCAGCGCCAGCGTCATCGTGGCGGATGCTCGGACGGCGGGAGTGTACACCTCTCCTGTCGTCACATCGAGACCCGACGGTGTATCCAGCGAGAGGATAGGCGCATCCTGAGCATTTGCCCACCTGATCATGTCGGCCGCGGTGCCACGCGGCGCACCACTCAAACTGTAGCCAATCAGGCCGTCCACCACGAGATCGCAGCACAGGTCCTGATCCAGATCCGCAGCGTGGATCACTCTGACGCCCACCTTGCGCAGGATCTCAAGCTGATGCGCCGGGACGCCGCTGAGGGCTTCAGGTGCCCTTGTCAAGGCCACCGTCACCGCGCTCCCCCAATTAGCCAAATGACGTGCGCATACCATGGCACCACCACCGTTACCGCCGTGACCAGACAACGCCACAACGTGCCGTCCGACGGAGGTGCCCTCCAGAAAACGTTCGCGCGCCAGACCGGCGAGATGGCGCCCGGCATTCTCCATCATCTGAAGCAGCTGGATACCATAGACATCAATCATCAGATGATCCACGTGCTCCATTTGCTGCCGAGTCAAATAGGGCAGACTGCTGGAAGCAACTGCCGGGTACCGGGGCACTCGCATCGCAGCCATAGAATCACTCTGGCAGCGCCGGGGCACCGGCACGCCACAGACGCCCCGAGACTAGATGCATAAACAGCACCGGCGTTGCGGCCCCGGGAAGTTGTGCCGACAGCACTGCGTTCCGCGCTTGGTTAAGCGCGCGGTCAACTAGTCCGTGTTCCACCAGGCCACGATAGAAACTTCGGGTGATCTCCTGGGCTGTATGCATCGGAAGCCGTCCTCGCATCGCAACAACCGCCGGAATACCGATGCGCACGAGCTGTGGGCCCAAACTCGCCAGCACCTCACCTCTGGATGCCCCGGAACTCTGACAGACCGAGAGGAAGACCAACTGAGGTTGGACGCCCTGCCGCGCCAGCATGCCGGAAAAGAGATTATCGGCAATCGCGCGTGTATTGCCCTGATCATTCTCCATCAGCAGGTCCACACGCTGGTAGCGGGTGTTCAGACGGCCGTGGCCCACGAAGTGCAGCCAATCATATCCCTCCAACATGGTGCGGCTCAGGCGCTCGAGGGTGATGGGCCGTCTGAGGAAGGTGAGTTGGATCTTGGCCGGGTCGATCGCGGCAAATGACCGCGCGAGGAGATAACGTTCCAGATCGGAATTGAGCGGCGGCAGATTGTATCGCGCCGTGATATCACTCGGATTTGCGATAACCGCAAGCACTCGGATAGGCCGGTCGATGATAGCCACACCCCAAGGCTTGTCTATAGGCAAGTAACGCGAGAACGGCGTCCGCTCCCACGCGGACAGCATCACGCCGTCCTCGTGCAGCACTTCCCACGGCAGCTTGTGCAACTCCGCAGCATCATCGTCGATGCGCAGCCGCACCCGTCGGGGGACGCCGCGCTGTTCCGCTTGCCCCCGGGCGATGTGCCAGCCCTTGCGGACAGCACGGTCGCGTAGGAGGGCATTGAATAGGTACTGGCCATCCTGTGCCGTGTCACCATCCGATACCCACGACAGGATCGCCTTCGATAAGTGACCACCGCTGAAAACCTGGCCGCCATCCAGAGTGAGTTCCACATCATAGTCTCTGCGGCCTTGCCTCACCCGTATCTCTATGTCGACACAGGGCTGCAAGTCGTCGAGACCCCAGGCAACACGCCGCGCCGCGCCCTGTGCGGGTATCACAAAACTGGCCGCTGCACTCCTTGCATCGACCTTGCTCACCTGCAAAATGAGCAACTCCTCGCGCCTGTGCGGCTCACCATTGTGATCCCGGTAGGAGATCTGCACATTCAGTGGAACACTGTCACCATACTCGAGCGGCTTGACCGTCAACTCCTGCTCCAGAGTCTCACCTGCCGGTACGGCAGGCAGAACTCGGGTCTCAGAAATCTGATCGTCAAACTGATCGCCGGCCACTCGAATCACGACGTCCCTGGCCACACCGTATCCCTGATTCTGGACTTTCAGTCTCAGACGAGACCACGAGTCGGCGACCAGGCCATCGTGCTGAATCTCCAAGGTCACCAAAGGCAGTCCCAGGCATTCAGCATAGCGGCGCCGGGCCGTACTTGCGCGGTCGGCCATGCCCACCAAGGTGAACAGCTGCGCTGCCGCGCTCCACGCTTCAGACTGCCCATCCATCAAGGCCTCGCGATCGCCGATC
>JAGHDT010000030.1 GCA_021159805.1 Anaerolineae bacterium | reverse complement strand
GCTTGAACTCGTCCGGCCACGCGTCAAAAGCCCCCCAGGACAGGACCCCGCCCCCGTTCTGAGCGCGAGGAGATCCAGACAACACCGTAGACCCAAGCCGGGGCGGAGGACAATGGGGAGAGGGTGATGATGAGTTTATTGAGCCAGCTTACTTGTTTGTTCGTAAGTGGGATCGTATCCCTTTCCTCCGTTGTGACATCCTGCATGCCTCTCATACTCATGCCGATGCCGAAGTCGATGTTCGCCCTGATGGACTCGTCGATATAGCCGCCGAAGTTGGCGACAATGATCGTGATGTAGACGGTGGCTGCGACAGTGGCGAGCAGAATCGCCGCGCGTGTCACCGTGTACCTGAGTATCCCACAGGCCCCGCTGCGTGGCCTGTGCAATGATGCAGGTGTGGTCGAGGTCCATTGACGGGTGTCCTTGGTATCGGGGTGGTACCAGACAGAGCCGCGGGCGCTGCTGTGCCCGGTTTGTAAGCTACGGTCTCGGGAGAAGATGCGCCCATGCCACCTATTGCGGGGAGTTACTGACTAGATGGCCGAGGGTGACGCCGACGGTGAGCAGGATGACAACGAGTGAGACAGCTCCTGCGATCCACCATCCGAGGAAGCTCACGACGATTCCCACGAGGATGCTCGCGGCGAGCCAAATCATGGCCCTTGTGAGTTGCACTCCAGGGCCCAGCTTCTGGGGATCACTCCTGATCTGCAGTACGGCGGCCCCGATGCAACAGACCAGGCTTACGATGAGTCCTAGGGCGTGGAGCTGCTCTCCTGTCAGGAGGGTCGTGTTGATGCGTACAATGCCACAGGTCCCCTGGCGGGCGGGTAGCGGGTATCCCCCCGTGACGGTCACTTTGAAGAGCACCAGTCGTCCGAAGGCCGCATCGTCAGCGCTGATCGTCCATTCCACCCACTGCGCTTCGCCCGGATCAAGAGGGAGCTCTCTCTGCTCTTCGCGTATGAGTGTGATATAGCCCTCGCTGGTACGAGCGCGGATGAACAGGTTCGTGGAGCGATCAATTGTATTCTTGATCCGCGCACGAATGGTCTCGGTCTGCTTTGGTGTGATGAGGACCGGGCATCGTAGCCCTCGCAACTTCGCGTCATATTGTATGCCGGGGCTGAAGAGAGTCGCTTCCAGGTCGCCCCAGACGGTGACGGCGATCAGCGTGGTGCCTGCCAGAAGGCCAACAGCAAGCATGACCACGCTCAGGGCACGAACCAGCCGGCTGCGTCTCATCTATCCGCTCCTCGGTTCTTCCTGAGTCTGGTTATCTGTACGATACCGATGAGGCCCAGTAGTAGGCCGCTGATGGATGCGCCGTAGGCGAAGAAGCTCAGTAGTAGCGTGGCCTCGAGGACGTCGATCACCATCAACACAGGGAGGATAAACCCCAACAGCACCAGTACAAGGCCGATGACAATTAGCTTCCGGGGGCTTTGAGGTCTCATACGGCTCTCCGATTGGGCACGCTAGAGGCGGGCCAGGGCTCGTCCAAGTCTCCCATACCGTATCGGGCGGATTCGGACGAGTGCCGAACAGGGCTCTGCTCAGACGCGATGATCGTCCCGCAGGCCATCATGACATCTACCGCAATAGCCAACACGCTGTGTAGTGGTTAGGGACTGGTTCAAAGTCCGGCGGCACTTCAACCTCACAAAGCCCTTCGATCCTCTTGGGGCAGCGTGGATGGAAGCGGCACCCCTCCGGGGGGTTGACAAGGCTGGGCGGCTCGCCCGGCGGCAATTCTTTGTGGGTAAGTGCGTTCCGGTAGTCCGGGTCCGGGGTGGCCGCCAGCAGCGCCTGGGTATAGGGATGCAGAGGCGTGCGCAACAAGGCGTTCACATCCGCCCGCTCGATGAGTTTTCCCGCGTACATCACGAAGATCCTGTCTGAGAAGTAGCGCACTGTCGAGAGATCGTGGGTGATGTAGATCACGGAAAGGTTGTGTGAAGCCTGTAGCTTCTGCAAAAGCCTCAGGATCTCGACCCGCACAGACGCGTCGAGCATGGAGACAGGCTCGTCGGCAACGATGAGTTGGGGCTTGAGAATCATAGCTCGGGCGATGACGATGCGCTGCTGCTGCCCTCCGCTAAGCATATGGGGGAACTTGGTCAAGAAGTCGTCAACGGGCGTCATCTTGACTTCGGTCAGCACATCATGGATCCGTTGACTCTGTACGCTGCGGTTCTTGATGCCGGAGACAATCATCGGCTCCGAAAGGATCCGCTCCACGGTCATAAAGGGCGGGAGCGCTCCATACGGATCCTGCTGGACGTAGCCCACCTTAGAGCGGTAGGTCTGCATATCCCGAGTCGTCAATTCGCTGAGATCCTGACTGTCGAATTTGACGTTGCCCTGGACAGGCTGATAGAGCCCCAAGATCGTCTTCATCAGTGTGGTCTTGCCACACCCACTTTCGCCGACGATGCCAATGGCTTCTCCGTGGTGCAGGTCGAAGCTCACGCCATCTACTGCCCGCACGTGGCCGGCGTTCAAGAATCCCCAGCGCTTAAGCTCAAACCAGACGTGCAGATCCTGCACTGAAAGCAGGACATCCTGGCTCGTAGCAGCGGACGTAGGCCCGTCAGAACGGAACTGCTGCGTCCCTGAGAGTTCGGCGGGGATGTCATTTGAAGGTTGTCCATTCAGTTCTAGTGTCATGCTCGAACTCCCTTTGCACGATAGAGCCAGCATCTGACCTGCTGTCCGTCCACCAGGAATACAGGGGGCTCTTCCGAGCAACGGTCGAAGGCCGAGGGACAGCGGTCTGCGAACCGGCATCCGGACGGGGGGTTGATCAAGCTCGGGGGTTGGCCGGTGATGAACGTCGGTTCTTGCTCCACCTTGAGTTTCGGCACGCTGGCCATCAACAGCTTGGCGTAGGGATGTAGCGGATCGGTGAAGAAGCTGCGCGCGGTGTTCACCTCGACGATCTGCCCGGCGTACATTACGGCGACCCTATCCGCCAACTCACTGGAGGTGGCGATGTCGTGTGTGATGAGGATGAAGCTGACGGCTAATTCCTGTTTGATCTCTTTGAGCACGTTGAAGATGTTCGCCTGGGTCAGAACGTCCAGTGCAGAAGTGGGCTCATCAAGGAAGACCAAAGGCGGCAACGTGATCAACGCCATCGCCAGGGCGACGCGTTGTCGCATGCCGCCACTCAATTCGAAAGCATAGCGATCCAGGAAGTCAACCGGGACGCCCACTTTCTCAAACATCCAGGCGGCTTGGTTTCTCGCATCTTCCTTTTCCGCTCGGTGATGCACAATCAGTGGCTCTGCCACCTGATCTCCTACCTTCAGAACGGGATTGAGGGCGTTCATCGCGGCCTGGGGCACCAGCGACATCTTGAACCATCGGATCTGTCGCCGGAAAGCCTCATCGGCCATCTCCATGGTATTCTCGCCTTCCAAGTAGATGCTACCTGAGTAGGTATCTACGTTGTTGGGCAGAAGACGCAGAACGGCCCTGGAGAGCGAGGTTTTGCCGCACCCGGATTCGCCGAGGATCACCATCGCCTCGTTCACCCCGAGTTTGAGATCCACACTGTCTACCGCTTGCACAATGCCCTGCGTCGTGCGGAAGTAGAGGCGTAGATCCTCGATGCTCAGAAGGGTTTCTTTTTCTGTCATAGGAGCTACCTACCTCTCAATCTTGGATTGAAAATGCGATCTAGTGCGAAGCCCACCAGCGAGAACGCAAGTCCGGTCAACATCAGCAGGGCCGAGGGCTGCAGAATCCAGTAGTAGTTACCCTGATAGAGAGCTCCGTTGACGCGGGCGTCGCTGATCACCTTGCCCCAAGTGGGCATCACGGGATCACCCAAACCGAGAACGCTTAGCGCAGCTTCCAGGAAGACAAACGATGGAACCAGTGTGACTAAGTTGGGCACCAGCGTTGGAATGATGCGCGGCAGCAGGTAGCTGAAGATGATACGCGCATCATTCGCCCCGTAGGCCTGCGCAGCCTCGATGTAGGGCGACTCCTTCACCTGAAGGAAGATGGCCCGGTAGGTCTTGATACCGCCGCCGAAGATACCGAGGAGTATGATGACGCCCAGTATCACCCAAAGGCTCTTGGAGTAGAAGGTGCCCACCATGATCAGGATCGGGAGGACAGGCAGAATCAGGTTCACCTCGGTGATCCGCTGAATCAGTGCATCCACCCACCCACCATACCAGGTGCCGATGGCGGCGATAACCAGCGTGGTAACACTGGTGCCGATGGCGGCCAACAGGCCAAATGCCAGGGCGATGGGAGTGCCCCAAAGCAGCGCCACGGTGATGTCCCGGCGCCGGTGGTCTGTCCCGGCCAGGCCGTAGACCTGTCCGTAGATGACAACCTCTGCATCAACGTCGGACTCCGGCTCAAAGACGCTGGCGCTGACCTGGAGGGTATACACTCCCGGCAGTGCGACGAGCTCTTCTGACTCTGGATCCATAAAGAGTCCCTCGTGCGACTGAATGCTGTCCGGGAGCTGTAGCCGTCGCTCCAGCTTGCTGTCTTGATCCAGACGATAGACCAGCGAGCTCTCAGCTGTCATACTGGCAATTCTGATCTCCCGTCCATCGGGCGTCAGCCACGTCAGTGAGACATGAGGCGGCTTTTCGTCGTACTTCGTATCGAAGTAGATCGAGATGTCCTCAGGGAACGTGGTGTACGGGTAATCGAATGTGTATGCGAATTGGATATCCGTCACATCCTCAGAGACCTGCTCCCTGGTCTTTACGATGGATCCGTCCGCGCTATCGATCGTGATGGTGGCGGGCAGGTCTTCCTTTCTGAACCAGTTAGTCCAAACGGGCGCAGCCTTCTTGGGCGTGTTGTACCAGATTGCCTCGCCCCCACGCCACAGCCGGACGGCTTCGTCGTAGGGCAGTGTCGCCAGCGCATAGATGGCGAACCCGACCAACACAGAGATCATGAGGAGGCCGATCACAGCGGCCGGGTAACGCACGAGTTCGCGGAGGTTACTCATGCCTTTCTGCCTCCTGCCCCAACCCGAACGCGGGGGTCGACCAGGGCATAGATGAAATCGAGAAGGAAGACCGTGAATGCAAGCAGATAGGCGTAAATGACCTGGGAGCCCACAATCACCGGTGTGTCGTACAGTCCGATGGCTCGGTAAAGCGCGCGGCCCAACCCCGGCCAGTTAAAGATCGTCTCCAGGATCGGCGCTCCTGTCCACAGCGTGATGATGGTCAAGGCGAACTGCGTGATAATCGTGGGCAACGTGGGCCTCAGGACGTATTTCCGCTCGATCTCGCGGTCGGTCAGCCCCTTGGCCTTGGCCATCTCGACATAGTCCTCCTGGGAGTAGATGAGGAAGAACGTCCGCTGATTGTACGCACCCAGGAAGACATTGGCGATGATGACCGCGGACACCGGCAGAATCAGATGCTTGCCCAGGCTCAGCGCATACATCAGCTTGGATTCTGGCGGTGGCGCGTCAACCATCCCACCAAAGGGCAGGACTTTCAGCACTGCGGCGAAGATCAAGATCAGGAAGAGTCCGTAGAACCACCCGGGAGCGGAGGATGTTGGTGCCAGGGCCAGAGTGATCCTGTCCAACAGACTGCCGTATCTTCGGGAGAGATAGAGTCCGATGAACAGCGTCAGGAAGAAGAGCAGGAGATTGGCGGCTCCCCAGAGGACGAGTGTCGGCGGCAGCCTCTCCAATAGGATCAGTTTGACGCTCTTCGAGCCGCTGTCACTCACCATCTGTTCGGCGAAGCCCAGGTTCAGGGTCATCGCGTCTTTGAGAAATATGAAACTGCGGATAATGAAAGGTTTATCAAGTCCCAGACGCTTGACCTCCAGAGCAACACGACCCTCGATGAGCTCCTTCTTCTGTGCCGACGTCAGGCCCTTAATGTCGGGACTCTGGTCGGCGAAGATCGCCACAGACACTTCCTCACGAATGGAACCACGCCGGATTTCGTCGACATAGCCGCCCATATTTGCCACGAGCACGCACAGGTAGATGACGATCACGACGGTGATGAACAACATGACGATTCTGACCAGCGAGTATCGGAGTATCCGATTGACGGCGCTCAAAGCCGCCGCTGGCTTCTTGGTTGGCGCGGCCTTCACTTCATCCAACGCTGCATCATTCATAGAGCTTCTCGCTTTCTACAACCCGGGTAGTGTTCTCACAGAGACGGGGGCGAGTAGCACTCGCCCCCGCCCGTTGTGCGTTTCTGAACCCTTGTTGGCTGACTCTGATCCTGCTTGAAGAGAGAGCTGGCTCTCTCTTCAAGACAGGATTAAGCCTTGTAGGATTACTTAGTGACGAAGTCCAACGTCTCGATCACCGGGATCAGCGCGCGCTTGGAGACAGCGATCGCGGCCAGCTGGTTGGAGCCGGCTTCGAGCTTGCCGGTCAGCTCTGCGCTGAGCACGGCCTGGTAGTATCCATCCCCGGCGGCCTCGGCATCACCCGTGAAGACGAGTTGGCCGGTGGCGTCGAAGACCAGGTACTTGACCATGCTGATATCGTCGCTGGGATAGGGCTCATCGTTCAGGTCAACGAAGATATCGAAGGTGGCTTCGTCGCCAATGGCGACATCACCCGGACCGTCAACTGTGACGACGGGGATAGGGGCACCGGAGTAGCCGTCCCAGCGGGAGGCCATATCGGGATAGTCATCGTAGTGCTGCAGAATCAGCGTACCCTCGACGGGGAAAGCCTTCTGCAGGTAGAAGGGGCCGGAGCCGACCCAGAAGTGACCGTAGCGGCGGAACCACTCTTGCAGGTTCGCATAGCGGCTCGTGGCTTCTTCGGCGGTGATGTACTTTCCCAGGGTGGGCTCGTAGGGGATCAGGTTGGCTTCCTGTGCCTCATCCAGCTTGGCCTTCAGGATATCGAGGGTCGGGCCGGCGATGTAGCTCATCCACTCGACGTCAAGCGCATCCGCCTTGTCACTGGAGAAGGCGGCCTCACCATTGGCCTCGGTCAGCCAGCCGATCTCGACGGTGTGCCAGGGGGCCTCGGAGCCGTTGCCGTAGTCAGAGGGGTGCGCAGCACGGAAGTTTGTGACGTTGTTCTCTGCGTCCAGTTGGTAAGCATCGGTGTAGTACTCGAGGACGAAGGGGTCCTCGGAGACGATGCGCCAACCCTTGAACGCGGCCATGAAGGAATTGAAGTTCGGCACCTGAGCCTCATCGTAGACGGGGCTCGCTTCCTTCGCCTGGTCAAACGCCATAATCATGAACATCACGAAGTCGCCGATGGTGTAGGGGCTGCCATCGTGCCACTTGGCCGTGTCGAAGAAGTCATCCTCGTAGTACATCACGACCTTGCTCTTCGCCGTGGTGGTCTCGGTGAAGCGCTCGCCGGCGGTGATGAAGGTCTGGCTCTCAGCATCCCAGTCGGCCCATGCATCGTCGGGTACGACGATCTCATCGGCGAACTCGAGTGTGGCCCAGTCAAGGCTCTGGACGACGGGCAAGCCTGTCTCGATAACAACCTCGGCCTTGGCAAGCCGCATCGGCAAGTTCAGACCGGTGAAGGGATCGGGCACAACGGCCCGGCCCTGCGTACCGCGGATGGGCATCATATCGTAGACCCAGTTGGTGCCCGCGATGGGGTTCCAGGGCTCGGTCATGATGCTGGGCATCGCGAGATTCAGCGAGCCGCCGACCTGATCCGTGAACTTCATCGTCTGGCCCCAGATCTGCGAACCGTAGATCGAGCCGGAGAGGTCGCTGGCTAGCGTGACGTTGGTCTTGTGAGGGGCGACACCAGTGTCGTCCTTCAGCCAGATGCGGACCGAGTCCTTCATGGCCATATCCAGCGCCGTGGCCATCATATCCTGGCGCTCGTCCATGGACGCGAAGGCGCTGTTGGCCAGATCGGTGGACAGGGCGTAGAACTCATCGGTGGGCGTGTAGGCCGCCCACAGCGGGAATGGCAGGCCATCTGGGGTGTAGAAGAACTGGAAGTTGGTGGCCTCATCACGGCTGATGGCGGTAGAAACCCACCCGCCGGTGTAGAAGTTGAAGCAGCCACCCACAGGATCTGAGCTGATCCAGCAGGGGGAGGCCTCAGCGGATGTCTTGTAATCGCGCGTGACGGTGAAGCCGATGTCCTCTAGGACGTTGGAGACGTAGTCACCGATCGCGAGGCGCTCATCCTCAGTCCGGATCAGGCCGATGATCTCGACGGGCTCACCGTTGTACTGCCAGATGCCGTCAACCATCTCGGCGCCCAGCGCTTCCATCTCGGCGGTGATGACTTCAGCAGCCTTTTCGGGGTTGTACGCGTAGGTCAACTCGATCCCGGCAACGACGTCAGCCAGCACGGCCATGTCCGTCGAAGCGAAGTTGATGGGGACGAACCGCGGGCGGGCCAGGCCACCACAGATCTCCTGGGCGATGTAGTCGCGGTCGATCAGCCAGTTCATTGCCTCACGAATCGCCGGGACGCCGAAGGGGTTGAGGCTGCCATCTTCGAACTCGAGGACGGGGTTGAATGTGATCTCGTTGTAGCTGCCGTACGATGTCTCGTAGGCGACGTTGTCAGACGCGAAGATGCGATCCGCGATATCGGGCTCAGCGATGCTGTACGCGTAGACATCGATGTCGCCGACCTCAATCCGCGTGACCGCGGAATCGGACGAGGGCTCCTCGGAGATGATCACCGTGTCCAGCCAGGCACCTTGGCGGTCTACCGGTTCGGGCGTGACCTCGACGATAACCTCGACGGGCTTCTCGACCTCGACCTCGACCGGGACCTCGACCTCGACGGTCTTCTCGACCTCGACCTCGACCGTCTCGATCACGGTCTCAACAATTGTCTCGGGGGTTGGCGTCGCGCAAGCGGTCAGTACCATGCTTAGCACTACGAGGGCCCCGAGCACAGCTATCAATTTCCTAGCCATTCTGTCTCCTCCTTCAAAGGGATTGGGTTCTTGACTCTCAGACGTCTATCAGCGAGTGATGTCACACACCTATCTCTGAGCTGTTACGCCACCTCCTTCCATCTGTTGAACCAAAACGTGTAGGGCGTCCATAGGACAGACCTAACAGAGCAGACCCATGCTAGGGATAAACAACCAAATGTCAAGGTACTGCAACTGGCTACCACTCAAGCTCGACCCATTGATAGGAGCTGGCTTGTCTGCTGCCAATCTTTTGTATAACACGATCGCACGGGGCTGCGACTGCTAGCCACTGCGCGCAGGATCGATGTCGTCGGCCCTTGCTCCACGATCTCGCCATTGATTGAGAGCAAGATGCGATCGGCGCGTGCGTCGCGATTGACCAGCCACGAGCGCGCCGACCCAATCACCGGCTCGCCGTGTAAAGCTGACGGGACCCCCGCGCGGACGCTCTACTCTGACTCGGCAGTCACAATGGCGCGGCCCGTAGTTGAAACACAAACCTGTGCCCCCAAGCAGCCCGTTACCCTATCCCCGGTGCTCCTCTATGAAGCGTACCGAAGATCGACTATCCGTGGAAGCGCTATGCTCGCAAAAGGAGATGGATGGTATCGTCCATCGGATCCCCAGAATGTCAAATGGATGGGCGTAGGTGGGTAAGGTCATGAAGCATTGGGCCCAAGCCGTGAAGCGATGCCAGGCAGCTGAATAGCCACGCTGCAGCGTCACAAACCGCTCCGAGAGCGGTTTCCAGGTAGCTCGCTCGACCGGTGGCACCCGCACGGTACGGATCAGTCGATCCCACGCATTCGCCGGGGCCTCTTGATCAGCGATCGGGGCCAGGGCCTGTCGGAATAGATCGTCCAGAGCTGTATCGAACTTACGTGAACTCATAGGCCATTTCCGGAACGGGTCGCCGGCGCTGTGTGAGCATCTCGCGCAGACGTCCTCGCGCATGGTGGAGCCGCGACTTCACCGTTCCTGCGGGCAAGTCCAGGACTTGAGATACTTTATCGATCGAGAGATTCTCCATATAGAAGAGTACAACCACGGCGCGATGCAGGGGCGGTAACTCGGCCACGACTTCGCGCACCATCTTCGTGGTCTCCTGTTCCTCAGCTCTGTGATCCGGTGCTGGAAAGGCCCCTACCAGGTTGGAGATCCGGCCCGGGATGTTATCCAATGGCTGTGCTACGCGCTCAGACGACCAGTCATATGATAGATTGACCGTGACGCGGTATAGCCACTGCTTCAGCGGTCGATCCGTATCGATCGAGGCAGCGTATCTGAAAAGACGGACAAAGCACTCCTGAAGGATATCCTCAGCCGCGTGCTCATCTCGGGTCACCGCCAGAGCAGTCCGGTAGACAGCTGCCCATGGTGTGTGAAAAGCACTCCCAGAGCCTCTAGATCCCCGCGCAGAAGACGTCTGACCAGCTCAGCTTCCTCGGCCTCATAGCTTTGGCCCGGTTCGGTGTGGGCAACCCTCCTAACAGATACTCTATCCGACTTCATCGGGTTCACCCAAGTCTTGTTGAATTTCTTCCAGGAGCTGCTGATCCTGCGGTGAAAGCGCCTCGCCAGCCAACAGATCAGGCCGGCGTTCGAGTGTGCGTTTGAGTGACATTTTGCGCTGCCAACGGGCAATCTTCGCGTGATTCCCCGATCTGAGCACTTCCGGCACGGACCAATCCTCGAAGATCGCCGGACGTGTATACTGCGGGCCTTCCAGTAATCCGGACGTATAGGAATCGTCGTGGGCACCACTGGCTGCTCCCAGAACACCGGGGATAAAGCGTGCGACAGCGTCGACGATCACCATAGCTGCCAGTTCTCCGCCGGTGAGCACATAGTCGCCGATCGATAGCTCCTCGGTGACCAGGTGTTGGCGCACACGCTCGTCGACGCCTTCATAATGCCCGCAGAGGAAAGCGATCCTTGGCTGCTGCGCCAGCTCCTGGGCGATCGCCTGGGTGAATGTGCGTCCTTGTGGTGAGAGCAATATGATCGGTGTCCCCGTAGTCCCAATTGTGGACCGGATGGCTCCGAAGATCGGCTCCGGCTTCATCACCATGCCCTGACCTCCGCCATAGGGCAGATCATCCGTCATTTGGTGACGGTCCAGAGCATAGTCGCGGATTTGGTGAAGGATGATCGAGAGCGTGCCACGCTGCTGCGCGCGCTTCAGGATGCTTTCCTGCAGCGGGCCCAAGAACATAGCTGGGAACAGGGTGAATATGTCGATCCGCATCTTCGGCAATTCTATCATGCCTTCCTTCATGATCAAGGCATTGGCTTGCACAGTGGTGTCCCCGGACGTCAGGCGTGGTCGAAGCTAGATGGCACGGGCCCAGAGGGCGGCGGCGAGTTCCCGCGAGCGTGCTGTGATGGTCGCTTCGTCCAGTGTCAGGAGGTGGCGCCGGTGCATGAGCAGGCGCCCGGCACTCATCGTGGTGGTGATGGCAGAAGCCTCATAACCAAAGATCATATGCCACGGTAGATTGTCGGCGGTGAGCGGGGTAGTGGGGCGATAGTCGATCAGAACCAGGTCGGCGACGGCGCCGGGGGCCAGGATGCCCAGCTGCTGCTGCGGCCAGAAGATCCGCGCCAACAAGGCATTGGACTCGTAGGCCATGCGGATCACGAGATCAGCAGGCATCGCGCGCGGATCTCGCTGCACCAGCTTGTGGGCGAGGTAGGCCGTCTTCATCCCTGCGAACATGTTGTTGGAGAAGCCATCGTTCCCCAGTGCGATTTTCACCCCGCTATCCAGCATTGCTTCGACGTGGGCAAAGCCCACGGCGTTGTTCATATTCGATCGCGGCTGGTGCGTGACCCAGGTGCCGGTCTCCGCAAGCAGCGCGATTTCTGCTGCGTCGACGTGGACGGCGTGGGCAACGATGGTCCGTGGGCCCAGAATGCCGGCCGCGCCAAGTCGTGCGATGGCACGCATGCCTGATTTGGCCAAGCTGTCCTCAACATCGGCGATACTCTCGGCGCCGTGGACGTGAAAGCCACAGGGGCGACCGTCACGTGCCAGGTCGGACGCTGCTGCGACAGAAGCTGCCAGCGTGGCATCGCTGAGGGTCAATGAGGCGTGTAGCCCGAAGGAGGCGGCCAGTTGCGGATGGGGTTCCTGTTGCAGGCGGCGCACGAAACGTACGTTTTCGGCGATTCCGGCGTGTGCCCGTTCCGGCCCGTCGCGGTCTGAGACCTCGTAGGCCAGCGACGAGCGGATCCCTGATTGGAGGACGGCATCAGCGATGACGTCGAGAGAGCCCTCAATGGCATTCGGCCCGGCGTGATGGTCGATGAGGGTCGTTGTTCCGTGCCGGATGGCATCACTCAAGCAGACCAGCGCGGAATAGTGCACGTCCTCAAGGGTCAGCTGTTTGTCGAGACGCCACCAGAGGCGTTCCAGAATCTCGGTGAAGCTGGCGGCTGGAGGACCGGGATAAGCCCAGCCTCGCGCGAACGCACCGTAGAAATGGGTGTGCGCACAGAGTGCGGCGGGCATTGCCAGCTGACCCTCTGCGTCCAGCTGCTCTTCCTCGGGGTACTGGGCTGCCAGTGTCTGTGTATCGCCAATGGCCTCAATGAGGTGGCCGCGGATTAGAATGGCCCCATCCTCGATCAGCTGAGGCTCTGCGCCGAGTGTGGCAATGTTTGCGTGTGTGATGAGCATCTGGCTCCTCCTCTACACTACCGATACCGCGGGTCTTCCTCCAGCACACGCCTGAGGCCTTCTTTCAGAGCAACTTCCGGCTGATACCCCAGGACTTTCCGAGCCAGAGTGAGGTCCGCCCTGAGCCTCGATACGCCGCCGCTGCCGACGGGGCTGTAGAGGGTGTTGCTCGATGCGTGGGTCTGGGCCAGGATTTCGTCAGCCAATTCCTTGATGGAGACTTCAGTGCCACTCCCTATATTGATAGTGCAGTGGTCGACGTTATCGGTAGTCAGGGCGGTCACCAGAGCGCGCACGACATCGCTGACGTACACAAAGTCGCGTGTCTGTTGTCCGTTGCCGAAGATGACCAGCGAACCACCGCCCAAGGCCTGGCTCAAGAACCGTGGGATGACGGGGGAATGTGAAGGCAACAGGGGCTGTCCCGGACCATATGCATTGAAGATCCGCAGGGCGATGGTGGTCGTGCCCCAGAGCGCGCCAATGGTGTGGATGTAGTGTTCGGCGGCAAGCTTGCTCACGGCATAGGGCGAGAGCGGGTTGGGCTGCGTTGTCTCTGCGATGGGCTGTTCGGCTTGATCGCCGTAGACGGCGCCGGATGAGGCGAAGATCAGGCGCGGAATCCCGACATCGCGCATGGCTTCAAGCAGCGCCACCGTGCCGCTGACATTGACGTCGTTGTATTCTCGTGGGTACAGGATGGACTCTGCCACGACCACGCGAGCGGCCAAGTGGTAAACGCACTCCACACCTTGAAGCAGTGTCCATAGCTTGGGACGATCCGTGATGGTGCTGCGATGAAACAGAACTTCAGGGCTAAGCCGATTTGGGTCACCGGCGCTGAGATCGTCCAGGACAAGGACTTCGTGGTTCTTGGTGATGAGGGTATTGGCAAGAGCGCTTCCCAAGAAGCCGGCGCCGCCGGTGATGAGTATTCTCACGCTGCCTCCGGTCTGCTGTAATCGTAAGCTGATTCTAGCAGATCTTGCGGTTTCGGCATGATCTTGCCGGGGTAATCGCATCTCAGCCCCTCACACAGCGGCTGTTATCCCTCACTGTATGGCTCTGCGTAGTGTCTCGTCTGCATGACCCGTTCGGGATGACAGATTCTGCCCGGGAGCCTGATAAGATGTGATTGCCCTGATGATCTTGCTCGGATGTCGTTTCGCGTTATGATCTGGACGCAGTGTTAGGCTGCCGGGAGTATCAGTTTTCCCCCAGTGGCCCCAGGAGGATTATGAGTCCACGCAAGTCCGCAAGAGAGAATATCGCTCCGCCTGAACGAGCTTATTTGGTGGGGGTAGAATGGAAGGAGATTCCCAAAGGGCGGTATGTGCCCGGTGACTGGCCG
>JAGHDT010000504.1 GCA_021159805.1 Anaerolineae bacterium | reverse complement strand
TTTGCGCCGGTGGTCTCGGTGCCCTCTTCCGGGGCAGCATAGCGCCCGTAGAAGAAACCGGTGCTATCCGGCAGCCAAGCGATGCCCGAGAATTTGCTCCATTCGATAACATCGGGGAGATCCTCCCCCGAGTCGACGCTGCGGATACGCCATGTCTTCCAGTCGGAGCCGCTCCCGCTGGTTGCGTAGGCGACCCAGTTGCCGTCCTCGCTGACGCCGATGCCGGTCAGGGCGATGGTGCCGTCCTCCGAGAGTGTGTTAGGGTCGATGAGTATGCGCCCTTCGTCTGCATAGGTGGCCATCGTGGTGAGCACATCCTGATTCTGCAGGCCTGTGTTGCGGTATTGGAAGTAGCGCTCGCCACGCTTGAAAGGGGCTCCGACCTTCGGGAAATCCCACAGAGCGGTCAAGCGTTCCTCAATACTCTTCCGTTGTGGGATACCGGACAGATGCTCGAAGGTGATGGCGTTCTGCGCTTCAATCCAGTCGACCGTCTCCGGCGCATTGAGGTCCTCCAGCCAGCGGTAAGGGGCGGCCACCTGAGTGCCGTGATAGTCATCGGTGTCATTCGACCGGCGGGTGACCGGATAGGCGAGCTTGTTCATGTTGTGTTGGCTCCTATTCCTTGTCCCATTATGCCCTGACTCCAGAGTCTAGCCTACACCGTGAACTGAGGTTTGACAAACCGTCCCCCCATGCTAACATTGTCACTACGCCCACCGCTTGCCACGGTGGGCGCTATCGGGTAGACCAACTTCGTGGTTGTGGTTAAGGAGCCGGTGAATGTCGACAGAGCGCGCGCCTGTTATCATCCTTTGCGGTGGCAAGGGAACTCGCATGGGGGGGCAGATGATGCCCAAGCCCCTGGTTGAGATTGGTGATCGGCCGGTGCTCTGGCATGTGATGAAGATTTTTGCGGCGCAGGGCTTCAATGACTTCATCCTGGCCCTTGGATATGGTGGGGACGAGATCAAGCGCTACTTTCTGGAGTACGATTGGCGGAGTCGCGACTTTGCCCTGGAGTTCGGTGATGGAGGGAAGCGGTTTCTGACGCCCAACGATATTGTCGGGTGGCGGATCACCTTTGCCGAGACCGGGTTGGAGACGATGACCGGCGCACGTGTACGGAAGGCCGCCCGGTACGTCGAGCACGACCGGTTTTTCGTGACTTACGCCGATGGCGTGGCGGATATCGATCTCCATGCTTTGCTACGCTATCACCGGCAGCGTGACTTGCTGGCGACGATCACCGGCGTTAAGGCCTTCACACGTTTCGGCTTGATGGAGACGGATGGGCAGGGCCGGGTGACGGGCTTCCAGGAGAAGCCTTTGGTGGACGCGCTGATCAATGGCGGCTTTATGCTCTTCGAGCGCGACGCGATGGCCTACCTGGATGGTGATGATGGTCTTGTGTTGGAGCAGGAGCCGCTGCGTGAGTTGGCCAACGCCGGCCAGCTGGGTGTCTACCACCACCAGGGGTTCTGGCGTGCGATGGACACTTTTAAGGAAGCGCAAGAGCTGAATACGCTCTGGGAACAGGTCGCGCCCTGGAAGATCTGGTGACCGGAGGCCACTGCGTATGACGACGGAGGAACCGTTGACTGATCTAGCGTTCTGGCACGAGCGTCCGATCCTGATAACCGGGTGCACGGGGTTGTTGGGGTCGTGGCTGGCGGATAGGCTGGTCTCTGCTGGCGCGTTGGTTGTCGGCTTGGTCCGGGATGAAGTGCCGCAATCACAGTTGGTGCGGTCGGCTACGATCACGCGCATCCGTGTCGTCCATGGTGACGTCACTGATTATCCCACCGTCGAGCGGGCGATCAACGAGTATGAGGTCGAGACGATCTTTCACCTCGCTGCTCAGACGATCGTGGGTATCGCCAACCGCGCACCGATGTCGACGTTTGAGTCCAACATCAGGGGGACGTGGGTGACCCTGGAAGCAGCGCGCCGCTCCCCAACGGTGCGGCGGGTTGTCGTCGCTTCCAGCGACAAGGCGTACGGCGCGCAACCTGACCTACCCTACACAGAGGATATGCCGCTGCGCGGGCAGCACCCCTATGATGTTTCCAAGAGCGCGGCTGACCTGATCGCTCAGACTTACGCGATCACCTATGGGCTGCCGGTTGCCGTGACCCGGTGCGCCAATCTTTATGGAGGTGGGGATCTCAACTGGAACCGGCTGATTCCGGGCACAATCCGTAGTGCGCTTCAGGGACAGCGGCCGATTGTTCGCTCTGATGGCACCTTCCTGCGCGACTATCTCTACGTCCTGGACGCCGTGCAGGCGTATATGATGCTGGCTCAGGCGTTGGATCGGGATGAGCCGCGCGGCGAGGCGTTCAACTGCGGCACGGATGGACCGATAAGCGTGCTGGAGATGACGCGCCTGATCCTCTCATTGTCCCCACATCCTGGGCTTGAGCCGGTTGTCCTGGATGAGGTCCGGAATGAGATCCAGGACCAGTACCTGGACAGCAGCAAGATCCGGCGCGAGGTGGGGTGGGCTCCCGGATATTCCCGCGTGGAGTCTCTGCGGCAGACGATTGCATGGTACGCGCACCATCTCGGCATTCCGTATACGTCTTCTGCCGGTTCGAGCTGCTGAACCGATGGTGGACTGATTAGCGTGAGAAGACTGATGTCTAGCTCTGACTATCCAGCTCCGGTCTTTCTGACCGGGGCCACAGGTTTCATTGGGCGCCGGTTGACGCAGGCGCTGTTGGACTTGGGCTGCGCTGTGTCGGCGCTGGTGCTGCCGAGCGATGCGCAGGCCTTGCCTGAGGAGGTCCGGCCCTACGCGGGTGACGTCACCGATCCCGGAACTCTGGCTGATGTACTGGCTGACGTAAGGCCCACCGTGGTATTCCACCTGGCAGCGATCGGTATGACGAACCCCAGCTTGTCGATGGGGGCGGCTTGTCGCGTCAATGTCAACGGTGTCATCAATATGTTGGATAGCGTGCACGATGTGGCCGGTGTGCAGCGTGTCGTCCTGGTCGGTTCTTCGCACGAATATGGCGCGCGCCGTTCCGATGATGAGCTTGACCCTTTCAATGCCTACGGCGCTTCTAAGGTTGCGGCCTGGGCATTTGCCCGTGCTGCCTACAACGCCTGGGGACTCCCTGTGGTCTGGGTGCGTCCGTTCCAGGTTTTCGGCCCAGGACAGCATCACAAGGCTCTCGTGCCGGCCTCGATTCTGGCGGCGATTGGTCAAGATGATTTCCCGATGACCCGGGGAGAACAGCAGCGCGACTTCATATTTGTGAGTGATGTCGTGGAAGGTTTATTGGCTGCTGGTCGCGTGCCGGATATCGACGGGCGTGTGCTGGATTTGGGCAGCGGGCAGCTTCGTAGCGTCCGGCAGGTTGTAGAGCGCATCTGGTCGCTGGCCGGGGCTGAGGGGCGTCTTCTCGCGGGGGCATTGCCTTACCGTGCCGGTGAAGTGCCGGCGATTCCCGCCAATGTCCAGAGAACGCGCCTGTTGACGGGGTGGGAAGCTTTGACATCTCTGGATGAGGGATTGATGCTTACGATTGATGCGCTTCGGAACAAGTGTTCTCCTCGCCGTGAGCGTGACGGAGAGTGTGAGGCCGCAAGTCCCTTGGAGCCAAGAGAGCCGCACTGGGGTGCGGTGGGCCCAACTTGATGACGGAGAGTGTGAAGCCGCACGTCTCTTGGAGGCAGGAGAACCGCACTGGGGTGCGGCGGTCCCAACTTGATGACGGAGAGCGTGAGGCTACACGTCCCTTGGAGCCAGGAGAGCCGCACTGGGGTGCGGCGGTCCCAGCTTGATGAGGAAGGGTGTGAAACTGCACGTCCGTTGGAGGCAGGAGAACCGCACTGGGGTGCGGCGGTCCCAACTTGAAGAGGAAGAGTGTGAGGCTACACGTC
>JAGHDT010000227.1 GCA_021159805.1 Anaerolineae bacterium | reverse complement strand
GGTGAGGCTCGCCCCAGGACGAATATCCTTGACCGCACGGTGAGTGCGGCCTCGGTTCGCGAGTATGTACACGGTGACAGCCCGCGCTGGATCCACTGGCGCACGACGGCGCGGCGCGATGATCTCTTTGTGCGACTCTTTGACAGCACGCCGGCCGGCGACTGGTGGATTCTCCTGGATATGGAGGAGCGCGTCCAGGTGGGTCACGGGGATGACGCGACGGATGAGCACGGCGTGATCCTGGCAGCGTCCCTGGCCGACCGAGGCATCCGGCTGCGCCGGTCCGTCGGCCTGGTAGCAGAGGGTGAGGAGCTGGTGTGGATGGCGCCGGAGGAGGGCGAGGGGCAGCGTTGGGAGATCCTGAGGTCGCTTGCGTTGCTCAACCGTGGATCTCGACCGCTGGTCGAGATGCTGTCGCGGGTGGGTGCCAGCCTGGGCCGGAATGCCAGCCTGGTGATCATCACTCCGTCGACGGATATGTCGTGGGTTGAGGCGCTCGTGCCGCTGGTCCGACAGGGCGCTGAGCCCACGGTGCTGCTTCTGGAGCCCGGGTCGTTCAGCGACCTTGGGTCGTCTGGCGGCACTGGGTCGCTCAGCGACACCGACTCCATGGAGGTGGTCGAGACCGCGCTGCAGAACCTGGGCATCACGTACTACGAGATCGGCAAGGGGGTGCTGAACCGCCCTGAGGCGCGGCCCGGTCGCCAAGGACAGTGGGAGTGGCGTGTGCTGGGGACCGGCAAGGCCATCGCCGTCAGTCGCGACAATCAGGAACAGCCCGTTGGGTGGAGGACCCTGGCATGAGCGGCTATTCACGTCGTAGGGCGGGCCTGGGGCCACGGGTCATCAGTTGGTTGGGGCCAAGGGAGCTGATCATATGGGGGCTGCTCCTGATCGCGCTTATCAGCATCACATCAGGACTGACGGAGGCCTCGCTGGATCTGGATGTGGGCTATGTCTACGGGGTCACCTTTGTCGCTGTGAGCGTTGGGTGGCTGTTGGCGCTGCTTCCGATGCCGTTCCGTCTGGCTGGCGCGTTCGGCCTTGTTTTCGGAGTTGAGTATCTGCTTGTGCGAGTCGGACGGCTCGGTAGCTCCTTGCTCTCCGTTGCAGGTGTCATCCTACGCTTTCTGTGGGAGCTGGCGATCTGGTATTGGACGGAGCAGCCGCCGGTGTGGGAGCCGATCCGGGTTGGCTACCTTGAACTTTGGGGCGACATGGCCACGCTGCTGGTCCGGACGGGGAAGTGGCTGGGCGGGGTTTTTTCCGGCGGCAACACGGTTGACATCGTCGGCACTGCCATCGCCTGGGGACTGATCATCTGGCTCTACAGTGCGTGGGCAGGTTGGTCGGTGCGCCGCCTTCACCGGCCCCTGCTCGGAGTGCTCCCTGGCAGCCTGTTATTGAGCTTTGTACTCTCCTACACGGGGTCGAATCCGTACATCTTCCTGCCGGTGGTGGGATTCACTCTGGTGTTGATGGCCATCAGCAGCCAACAGGACAGGGAAGCCGACTGGGTGTCCAGGGGCATTGACTTCTCCCAGGGTCTATGGGCGGACGTGGCGGTGATGGCCACCGGGATCTCTATCGCGCTGGTGATCGCTGCGTCAATCGCGCCCTCGATATCGGTCCAGAAGATCGCGGACTGGGTGGAGGAGGTCACAAGCGACACAATCGAGGAGCGGACCGGGGCGGTGGCCGACAGCCTGGGCCTCGAACAGAAGCCTCAGCCACGGGCCTCCCGCCCGCTGGAGTCAGCGCGCTCGACATCGTTGCCCCAGAGTCACCTGATCGGCTCGGGGCCCGAGCTATCGCGCCGGGTGGTGATGGTGGTGAAGACCGGCGAGCTGCCGCCGTTGGCGCCGGAGATGCCCGAATACGAGCAGGTTGTGCCTCGCCACTACTGGCGCAGCATCACCTACGATCGCTACTTTGGACGTGGGTGGGCGACGAGTGGGACCGAAGCGGTGAAATACGAGCCCGGCGAATATGCCACGGTGTTGGAGGCGGACACCCTGCGGCCACTCCGCCAGAGCGTGCGGCTGGTCGGCGAGAGCATCACAGGGTTGATCCACGTTGACGGCACGCTGATCTCGGTGGACGAGGAGTTCGATGTGCAGTGGCGTCCGCCTGGTGAGATGTTTGCGGCCACGACGCCGGCCCGCAGCTACACCGCCGACTCTGTGGTTGCCAGCGTCACTGTTGAGCAGCTGCAGTCGGCCTCGACGGACTATCCGGGCTGGATTCTGAGCCGCTATCTGCAGCTCCCGGATACGGTTCCGGAGCGCGTTCTTGTGCTGGCGCGAGATCTGACTGCCACAGAGCCGACGCCCTACGACCGCGCTGTGGCCATCGAGCAGTATCTCCGGCAGTATGAGTACACGCTGGACGTGCCGATGCCCGGGGTGGGCGACGACATCGCCGACTACTTTCTCTTCGAACTGCAGAAGGGGTATTGTGACTACTACGCGACCTCGATGGTGGTGTTGGCGCGGGCTGCAGGATTGCCCTCCCGGCTGGTCATCGGCTACGTCAGCGGAACCTATGATCCTTACGCTGCTCGCTATGTCGTCACGGAGGCCGACGCTCACGCTTGGCCCGAGATCTACTTCCCCGGGTATGGGTGGATCGAATTCGAGCCCACCGGAGGGCGCGCGCCGATCATCCGCACCAATGAGGATGAGGAGGAATTCATCTGGCCGGAGGGCGGGGATATCATGCCGCTGGTTCCGAAGGCGGATGCCAGGCCCTGGCAGGGCTTCATTATCGGCCAGTGGATTCTACTGGGGCTGGGCGGTTTGGCTCTGGTGGTGGGACTGGGGACCGGCGTGGACAGCGCCCGCTTGTTTCTGGATACGCCGGAGGGGATGGTGTCGCGGTTTCAGCGGCGGCTCAAGCGCCGTGCAGAGCGGCTGCGGGTGCAGACTCACACCGGTGACACGGCGAATGAGCTGGCGCTGGCGCTCCGCGAGCGTGTGACGGCCATCGCGACAGCGCACGGTTTCACGGGGCTGGAATTTGTGGAGCCTGCCGCAGATGAGATCGACGAGTTGATGGACCTCTACGAGGAGGTGTGGTATGGTCCTCCCGACACGATGACGCACTCCGCGCGCCGTGCTGCGGTGTGGACGTGGTGGCGCCTACGATGGCGCATGCTGCTGGTGTGGCTCTGGCGCCGATCTGGTAAGGAGAGTGCCGACCGGAAAGGAGAGGCGGCTGAATCCGAGGAAGGCGCTGCCGCTGAAGAGGGTGCGGAAGTGGATGCGGCGGCGGTCTGAATCACGGATTCGGCGGAATCTTCGATTCCGTGGACTACGGGGATTGCGGGGATTACGGGGATTACGCGGATTACACGGATGGGAGTCGGCAGAGTGCGAATCATGCGAATGGCGGCAAAAGAGGACGTTGAAGCAGTGAGATCACTCCATCTCGGGGGAGCCAGCTCTGACCACTAGTCCACGCATTGACCAGCAGATCACCTTCCTCTACACGCTGGATCTGGCGACGACGGCGCAGTTCTATGAGGGTACTATGGGCTTTCCACTGGTGCTTGACCGGGGGGGATGCCGGATCTACCGGGTCATCGGCGAGGCGTATCTGGGATTCTGTGAGCGCGCGTCGGCGCCCAACGCGCCCAAGGGCATCCTCTTTACCCTGGTTACCGATGAGGTAGACGCCTGGTATGAGCGTCTGGCGGCGGCCGGGGGGCCGGCCGGCAAGCTGGTCGATGATCCGCCTGTTGTCAATGAGACCTATGGCATCTACCATTTCTTCGCGCGCGATCCGAACGGGTATGTGAT
>JAGHDT010000441.1 GCA_021159805.1 Anaerolineae bacterium | reverse complement strand
GTTTACGAATTGCCCTTGTCTGTGTTATAATCTAACCAGCGGCTAGACTCTGCAAGAGGTGATGATGTGTTCAACGACAATTATAATTACCCATTGATGACAATTAGAAATGCCCACTAGGAAGATCGGTTAGGTCGTTGTAGACTGGCCTGAGAAACGAGGAGGCCAGCAGCATAATGACAGCAACCGATGTTCAAGTGAGGATCATCATGCGAGAGAGACAGAAAGGGCGTACCCAGGAGCAGGCGGCGGCCAGCGCGAACCTGCGCAGCCGCAAGACCGTAGGTAAGTACGAGAAGCTGGGCAGGCTGCCCAGCGAACTGAAACAAGCACGGTGTCATCGCACACGCGCGGATCCCTTTGCGGAGGACTGGCCCACCGTCGAGAAGATGCTGGAACAGGCTCCTGGTCTGGAAGGCAAGGCACTGTTTGAATGGCTGTGCGAACAGCATCCCGGCCGCTACAGGCCGGGGCAGTTGCGCACCTTGCAACGACGTGTCGCTACGTGGCGGGCTTTGGATCAGAAACAAGTCGCTATCCTGCAGCAGGTGCACCGACCAGGTGAAGTAATGCAGACCGATGGGACGTGGCTCACCGAACTCAGCGTGACCATCCAAGGCCAGCCTTTCAAGCACATTCTGATTCACAGCATGTTGCCCTACTCGAACTGGGAATGGGGGCGTATCGCGCGATCTGAGTCATTGGCGGCCCTGCACCTGGGGCTGCGAAGTGCCCTCATCAGGCTCGATCACGTTCCGGAATACCACCAGACAGACAACAGCAGCGCAGCGACCTACTGGCCGGGTGCCAAGGCAGAGAGCAAGTCGAAGCGAGAGTACACCGATGGCTATCTGCAGTTGCTGGATCACTACGGTCTCAAGCCCCGGAGCACCAACCTCAACTCTCCGCAGGAGAACGGCGACGTAGAGTCGTCCAATGGCGGGATAAAGCGCGCCATTGAGCAATACCTGCTCCTGCGCGGGAGCCGCGACTTCGACAGCCTGGACGAATATGAAGCTTTCCTGTTCGACGTGATGGAGCGACGGAACCACCCCCGTCGGGAACGCCTGGCTGAAGAACTGGCCGTGATGAAGCCTTTAGCGGCTACACCGTTGGCCACCAGCAGCCAGGTGCGGGTCCGAGTCACTCGCGGCAGCCTCATCCGTGTGCAGAAGAAGGTCTACTCGGTGCCCACCAGCCTGATTGGACAGTGGGTGACCGTGCGCATCCACGAGTGGGACCTGGATGTGTACTACCGCTCCCACCTGGTCGAGACACTCCCACGCCTCATCGGCGCAGAGCAGCACTACGTCAACTACCGCCACGTGATCGACAGCTTGCTGCGCAAGCCCGGCGGCTTCCGCGACTACCGCTATCGCGACGATCTCTTCCCATCTCTGGTCTTCCGTCGCGCCTGGGAACAACTGAACCACTGGCAATCCCCGCGCAAGGCGGACCTGACCTACTTGCACATTCTCCGACTGGCCGCCCGGGCGATGGAATGCGAGGTAGCGGCCGCGCTGGAACTGCTCTTGGCGACACCAGGCTCCTGGAACGAAACCGACCTGGAGCGATTGCTCCAACCCGAGCCCATCCCAATCCCGCAGCTCACCTGTGGTCAAGTCCAACTACAGCAGTATGATCAACTTCTCACCGAGGTGCTGCATGCCACTTGACGCCATCCGCACCTATTGCAAAACTCTCCGACTCCCTACCGTGGGCGACGTGGTCGAGGAGACCCTGGCCACCGCCCAGCGTGAGGACTGGGCTCTGGAGACGTTTCTGCAGCATCTCCTGGAGCAAGAGATAGCCGGGCGGGGCGAGCGCAGGATCACGCGCCTGATGAAGGCCGCGCATCTCCCTCCAGGAAAGACGCTGGAGGTCTTCGACCAACGACGATTGCCCTTGCGTATCCGGCGGCAGATCCCGCAGCTCTGCACAGGCGCATTCACCGACCGCGCGGAGAATGTCCTCATCTTCGGCATGCCCGGCACGGGGAAAACCCATCTGGCGGCAGCGCTAGGCCACGAATGGGTGCAACGCAGCCGCACCGTCCTCTTCATCCCCACCTTCAAGCTAGTCGGAGGCCTGCTGCGCGCAAAGCGTGACTACGAGCTGGAACGCGAGTTGCGCCGCCTGGATCGATTCCAAGTGGTCATCCTGGACGATCTGGGCTACGTGCAGCAGAACCGGGAGGAAATGGAAGTCCTATTCACTTTTCTGGCCGAAAGGTATGAGCGCCGCAGCGTCGTCATCACCTCCAATCTGGTGTTCTCCGAGTGGGATCAGATCTTCAAAAACCCCCTGACCACGGCAGCCGCCATCGACCGCGTGGTCCATCACAGCATCATCATCGAGTTCGGTCGTGACATGAAGAGCGTTCGCGCGGAAGAAGCCGCGCGCCGCAACAGTATCCGGCTGGGTGGCACCAGTGCCGCTCAAGACACCGAGGGCTAACCCCTCGGCATGGGCATTTCTAGTTGTCGCCGATGTCCATTTCTAATTGTCGTTTGACAGGCAGATCTCCTCAACGAGCTATATGACCATATGCGCCTCTACTACAACCC
>JAGHDT010000290.1 GCA_021159805.1 Anaerolineae bacterium | reverse complement strand
CGCACCGTTGCCGGCGGCGGAAGCCGCGCTGATCGAGATCATCCGTGGGCCGAACATCAAAACGGTTCCCATCGGCACAGCTATGGCGGACGAAGTTGAAGGCAAGGTCCTCATCAAGGTGGGCGACAATATCACGACCGATCACATTATGCCGGCCGGGGCAAAGATCCTCCCCTTGCGCTCCAACATCCCGGCCATATCCGAGTTCGTCTTCGCCGGAGTCGACACCGGTTTCGTGAGCCGCGCGAAGGAATGGCACGGCGGCATCCTGGTGGGCGGCGCCAACTACGGACAGGGATCGAGCCGCGAGCACGCAGCCCTGGCGCCGATGTACCTGGGCGTCCGCGCGGTCATCACCAAGTCGTTCTCACGGATCCACCACGCCAACCTGATCAACGCTGGAATCCTTCCGGTGGTCTTCCGCGATGAAACAGACTTCGACACCATTGAGCAGGGCGACCACATCATCTTCTCCGATGTTCGCAAAGGCGTGGCAAGCGGCGAGCCGCTGGTCGCGGTGAACACCACAAAGGGGTTGACCTACACGCTGGTGCCCAAGCTGTCGGATCGCGAACGCAGGGCTCTGCTGGCAGGTGGCCTGCTCAACACTATTCGGTCGACAGGAGCGTAAGACGATGAGCCAACCCTACACAATCACACTCATCCCTGGAGATGGGATCGGCCCCGAAGTGACCAGTGCCGCACGCCGGGTGGTTGAGGCCACCGGATTGTCCTTCACGTGGGATGTCCACCACGCCGGTGCCAGCGTGATGGATGCGGCAGGGACCCCCCTGCCGACATCGGTGCTGGACGCCATTCGAGCCACCGGGATCGCCCTCAAGGGTCCCATCACGACCCCTGTCGGCTCCGGATTCCGCAGCGTCAACGTGGCCATCCGCCGAGCACTCGACCTTTACGCCAACGTCCGGCCGGCCCGCACCATGCCGGGGCTGCCACGTTCGCGCCCCGGCGTCGACGTCGTCATCGTCCGGGAGAACACCGAGGGTCTCTACCTCGGCATCGAGCACGAGGTGATCGCCGACCAGGCCACCGAGGCGATCCGCATCATCACACGAAGTGCATCGGAACGCGTGGTGCGCTATGCCTTTGACTATGCGAGGCGCAATGGTCGCCACCAGGTGACGGCTGTGCACAAAGCCAATATCCTTAAGGTGACCGACGGGCTCTTCCTGAAGGTCGCCCGCGAGATCGCCCAGGGCTATCCTGATATCGACTTCCAGGACCTGATCGTCGACAACATGTGCATGCAACTCGCGCTCCAGCCGGAAGCCTACGACGTGCTGGTCCTCCCCAATCTCTACGGCGACATCGTCAGCGACCTGTGCGCCGGCCTGATCGGCGGCCTGGGCGTCATCCCCGGTGCCAATATCGGCGATGACCTGGCCGTCTTTGAACCCGTCCATGGCTCCGCTCCAGATATCGCCGGGCAGGACAGGGCGAATCCCATCGCCGCCATCCTGACCGGGGCCCTGATGTTACGCCATCTCGGCGAGATCGAAGCCGCGACCCGCGTCGAGACGGCCGTGAACAAGGTCGTCGCAGAGGGTGTCGTGGTCACGCCGGACCTGAAGCCCGGCCGGCCCGAAGCCAAAGTCGTCGGCACTCAAGCCTTGGCGGACGCCATCATTGCGAGGATGGGATAAGGGCTAGGTCAATGTGCGGGCACCTTTAACGTTAAAACGTTGGAACGTTCCAACGTTTTAACGTTTTTGTGACTACAATGGATTGAGCGACCACCAGAGGGGGGAACTACAGATGACTAATGACGAGCTGTTCACTGAGCAGGAAGCCTTGACGTTCGATGACGTTCTGATCGTCCCCGGATACACCGAAGTGCTGCCAAACGAGACCGACACCAGCGCCCAGCTGACCGACGAGATCCGCCTCGCGGTCCCATTGATCTCTGCAGCAATGGACACCGTGACTGAATCAGCGATGGCGATCGCCATGGCACGGGAGGGTGGACTGGGCGTCATCCACCGCAATATGTCGCCCGAAGATCAGGCTTCCGAGGTGGCCAAGGTGAAGCGATCTCAGTCGGGTATGATCGTTGATCCGATCACATTGCCGCCAACCGCGTCCCTCCGCGATGCCGAGAACATTATGTCGACTTACCACATCAGCGGCGTGCCTATCACGGAAGCCGATAGCCGCCTGGTAGGTATCCTCACCAACCGCGACTTCCGCTTCGTGGACACCAAGGACTATGGCCGACCCGTCACGGAGTTCATGACCTCGGAGAACATCGTCTCTGCGCCCGTGGACATCAGCATTGACGATGCCAAGCTTCTCCTCCACCAATACCGCATTGAGAAGCTCGTGCTCGTCGACGATGACTTCATCCTCAAGGGCTTGATCACGGTCAAAGACATCCAGAAGGCACGTGACTTCCCCAATGCCACCTCCGACAGCCAGGGCCGGCTTGTCGTCGGAGCTGCAGTGGGCGTCGGCCCAGACCTGGAACACCGCGTGGAGTTGATGCAAGCAGCCGAGCTGGATATCGTCGTCATCGATACCGCACACGGACACTCGGCCGGCGTTGTTCGCGCCATCCACCGCATCCGGGACGTGGCACCCGACCTCCCCATCCTCGCAGGCAACGTCGTCACTGCCGAGGGCACGCTCGCTTTGATCGAAGCTGGGGCCAGCGCCGTCAAAGTCGGCGTGGGTGCGGGCTCCATCTGCACGACGCGCATCATCTCAGGTGCCGGCATGCCGCAGATGACGGCGGTCTACACGTGTACCAAGGCAGCTGCGCCCTACGGCATACCGATCATCGCCGACGGTGGGATCAAGTACAGCGGTGATATCGTCAAGGCCATCGCGGCGGGCGCCCAACTGGTGATGTTGGGCAGTATGCTGGCCGGCATGGACGAGTCCCCCGGCGAGGTCGTCTTCTACGATGGACGCCGCTTCAAAGAGTATCGTGGTATGGGCAGCCTGGGTGCGATGCGCGGATACGGGCGCGACCGCTACGGCACAGGCCAGAGCGGCAGCGGCAAGCTGGTCCCCGAAGGCGTCGAAGCGCGCGTCCCCTACAAGGGCCCGCTGCATGACTACGTCTACCAGTTGGTGGGTGGGTTGCGCTCAGGCCTGGGCTACGCCGGTGCCGCCGACCTTGAGGAACTGCGTACCAAGGCGCGCTTCACCCGCATCACCACTGCCGGCCTGATCGAGAGTCACCCGCACGACGTGGTCCTCACCAAGGAACCGCCCAACTACCAGATCGGGTAGTCAGAGTGCTGTTAGCAGAGCAACGTGCCCGATATCGGGCACGTTGTGGCTTGATTCAGCAAAATCCCCGGCTAGGCCGGGCCAGTGATGAAACGGCATCACCCGGTATCACCCAGATGGTCCTCGCGCCAGTGGCAGTTCTTGTACTTCTTGCCGCTGCCGCACCAGCATGGCTCGTTCCGACCGGGCCGTACCACAGGGCGCCAAGTTGGGAAGTGAGCGCTCGCAAAGCCCTCATCGCCGGGCAGATCTCGCCAGGCAGTCATGCCGCCGTCGCTCCCAGATACATCCTCGATATCAGAGAAGGGGCCATCACCGAGCAAATCCAAATCATCTACCTCGTCCCAACCCGCATCCTCGTACTCCCAGTCGTGCTGAATCAGGCGTCGTACAAGGTCCATCATATCCTCACGGGTAGGACCTTGATAGTAAAGGCTGAAGTAGGCGTCTATTTCTTGCTGGACCGTGATCAAAATCGCATCGACTAGGTCAGGAACGGAGACGCTGGCACCATCAGGACCCGGGACTCCATCCAAAAACTTCAGGGCCTCAATCGAAGCAGCACGTCCCAAACGACGGACAATCGCCGCCAACGAGAACGCCAACTCGGGCCGGCGCCACGCGGGGATGGTCGTGCTAGCCATTATCATGTGGAACAATGCGCGTGCATCGCCAGCCCCAGCGAGCATCGCCCATATCTCGCGGAAAGCATAGTCGTCATCGAGTAGCTCAGACAACACAAGAGCAGCACGTGAGTCGCCAAGATCGATCAGGGCCCACAAGGGACCCATGAAACCACCTGTGCCAGCATCCAGCGGGTTATCTTCAAGCTCCTTCCAGATCAGGTCCGCTTGTTCACGCGCACCAAGTCGGCCAAGGGCCACGCAGATAAGAGTGCGCGAGACCTGAGAGGCAGAGGCGTAGATCTGTACCAGCGCCGGAATTGCCGGCGCCCCCAATCTCGCCAGGACAAGGACAAGCTCGTCACGATACCAGTCAGGGTTCCCGATGCGCTCTCTCTGCCCCACAGCTTGATAAGCATCGACAAGAAACGGAATACATCTCGTGCCATAGCCGACCACGCACGCACTCCACGTATCGATCAGCCAAGGCGTGGTGTCCCAGAGCATCCCCACAAGTGCCTGAGGGCTCTCAATCGCCTGAATACGCCGCTCGCTCTCCTCAATATCGCTCGGAGGATCATCAAGCATCGTAATCATTGCCTCTGCCCACGGAAAGTCAGGGGTCATCATCTCCCAACGGCGAATCGTCAGGACGTGCGGGCCGCCGACTAGATTCGGTGAACGATCCACCCCTAGGAGTTCGACGGAACCAAGGCGTGCATTCACCTCCTCCAGGTTGAAAGCCTCGGGGTCGAACTCTCCGCCAATCCATTCCGATATCTCATCATACTCCGGATGAGACGGATCGCCGAGTACCTCAAGGAAATCGGCGTATCCCCAGATGCCACCGACATCGTCCGGTGGGCACGCGCGCCGCCCCTTGACACACACAGGGTAATGCTCTTTGGGGTCGGGCTCCGTGATCTTCTCAAGTTTGATGGTATGCATCCACCCATCGCCGAGGTCATACTCAAACTTGACACGATCGCCCAGCGTGGTGAGATAGTCCGACACAAGCTCGAGGTCCTCATCCAGAATGTCATCCATACCCCCGAGCATATTGGGGTCCGGCGCACCGATGTACCATCCCGCTGCCGTGAACATGTGCAGATGATAGCCAGCCCACCCCATAGCTCTCTCAACGACGACATTGAGATCGCCGAACGTGATGTACGCCGGAACGAGAACCCGCCGCCAGATCGGCGGACGAATACCATCCAGATCGATCCGGAGCTGATAGATCGGCCCCACATCCTCATCGAAGGGCTCGGACTCACCGCCGCTGTCTGGGGGCCTCAGCCCCCAGCTATCAGGTACGGCTTCATCGGGCCCTTCTAGACGCGGCAGCTCCTCCGGAGCCAGAAGCACTCGCGCCGAGCGAGCAACGCCGGGCTCGTGCGCAACCAGACCACGCGACTCCAATCTGTTCAGCATACTGACCACAGACGGCGGTGTCACGCGAAAGAACTCAGCCATCTCAGCGCGTGCTGGTGGCTGACGGTGGATCAGCGTGTAGGTATGGATGTAGGCCAGATACTGGCCTTGCTTCTTGGTATAGCGCTTGTCTGCCATAGTTCGTCCCTCGCTCACGGCTGAGTACGGTTTACGATAATCATAACACGAACGTGGCTCCCCGGTAGCGCGCTCCGGAAATCTGTGAACTTGCGTTGCCGTCGCAGGCGCGCATCCCTCTACTGCAGTCCACGCCGCAGCAGCACCGCTCGCAACGCCGGCTCAACCTGCTCGCGGATCGCACCATTCGCGTACCCAACCCACGCCACATCGGGATCGACCGACAGCGGTGCGTCCAGCGTACTCCCATCGGGTGCCGTCACCACAATGCCGATCGCTTGCGCGATCAGCAGCGTGCAAATATCATACGGATGGCAGCACAATCCAAGCGCCATCCCCTTCTCGGCAAGCAGCTTCTCGGTCAGCGGCCTCAGATCTGCCACGAAACGGTCGTGCCCCACCATCAACTCGTAAAGCTGTCCTCCGGTCGAGATGTACTGGTCCTCGAAACACTGGGCCTTCCCCGGCTGAACCGGGCCCAAGATCTCGGCCACCATCTCATCGTCAACGGCTGCCAGGACCTCTCGCGCGCCAGGGAAGAACCGGGCCACTGTCACGAACCCGTGCGCGAT
>JAGHDT010000479.1 GCA_021159805.1 Anaerolineae bacterium | reverse complement strand
TCCTGAGCCCCTCGAGCAATTCCCACCGCATATCGATGTCGTCTACCATCTGTTCAGACTGGAAGGTGGCGGCTACGTGGCGCTGCACGTCCACACGACGCGCGATGGCGCTATCTTGCCGTCCATCACGCCGGAATTCCCCGCGGCCGACCTCCAGGAGCGTGAGGTGTGGGACATGTTCGGCGTGCGTTTTGAGGGGCACCCCGACCTGCGGCGGCTGTTGATGTGGGAGGGCTTCGACGGTTTCCCAATGCGCAAGGATTGGCGGGAAGCTTACTACGAGGAGGAGCACAAGCCCTATCGTAGCCGGTTCCCTGATGGCGGCAATCCGCTCTATGCCGAGGAGCGCACGCCGAGCCACGCGAATGTTCGCCAAAGCCGACAAGGTCTGCTGGATAACTGCCCGCCGATGGATGATGAATTCAGCGAAGCTGATCGTCTGCTCTACGAGCGGATGCTATCGGCCGATCAGGATCCTGACAAGCCCTTGAAGACCGAGGAGATGATCCTCAATATGGGGCCTCATCACCCTAGCACGCACGGCGTCTTCCGTATGGCGGTGCGTCTGGATGGCGAGACGGTGCGACATCTGGAACCGGTTTTCGGCTACCTCCACCGCAACCATGAGAAGATCGGCGAGCGCAATACATGGCTGCAGAACATCCCCTACACCGACCGGCTGGACTATCTGAACGGGATGACCAACAGCCTTGCTTATTGCTTGGCGATGGAGAAGCTGTTGGGGTGGAAGATCCCGGAGCGTGCTGAGTATATCCGGATCATCATGTCCGAGTTCTCTCGCGTCGTCAACCATATGCTCGCCGCAGGTTTCTTCAGCAATGAGTTGGGGCTCTATTTCACAGGATCGCTCTATGCTCTGGAGGAGCGGGAGTTGATCTTGGATCTCTTTGAGGCCGTTTCTGGCGGTCGTATGATGTTTAACTACATGCGGCCCGGTGGCGTGGCTGCGGATCTCCCGGATGGCTGGCTCGACCAGGCCAAACGGCTCGTGCATGAGCGACTGCCCAAGAAGGTCAAGGAGATGCAGAGCTTCCTTCTGGATAACGAGATTCTCCAGGCGAGAAGTATGGGCGTTGGAGTTCTGTCAAAGAAAGATGCGGTTGCCTGTGGGGTTGCCGGTCCCGTCCTGCGTGCGTGCGGTGTTCCGTACGATGTGCGTCGTGCTGAGCCCTACGGGATCTACGATCGATTTGAGTTCGATGTGGTCACCCGGCAGGCCGGCGACGTCTTCGCGCGCGTTGCCGTGCGCTTTGATGAAATCTGGCAGAGCCTGAAGATTCTGGGTCAAGCGTTGGATCAAGTCCCCGAGGGAGATATCCAGTCCCATCGGCTTTCACCGCGCATGCGGATGCCGCCCGGCGAGACGTATGGGCGCATTGAGGCCCCGAAGGGGGAGTTGGGCTTCTATCTCGTCTCAGATGGTGGCGCGAACCCTTACCGCTATCACATCCGGTCGACCTCGTTGCTTAACCTGACGCCGCTCAGCCGACTCACTCGTGGTGGCAAGATTGCGGACATTGTGGCGATCCTTGGGAGTATTGATCTCACGATGGGGGAGGTCGATCGCTAATGTACGGTTGGGGAATCATCAAGACACTCTGGATGACGCTGTATCACTTCGCTATGACCTATGTCGAGGATGTGCGTTCCTGGTTACCGCGGGGCAAAGAGAGCGCGAGCGAGGGCGGTTCCATCCCGGGTGTGGCTCGGGGAGAGCATACACACGGTGTCTTCACCGTTCAGTACCCTTCCGAACGGCGTGAGCTGCCTGAGCGCTACCGGAACTTCCCGTTTTTCGTCATCGACGCCGAGACCGAGCAACTGCGTTGCACAGCCTGCGGCATCTGTGCCCAGATCTGTCCTGTGCAGTGCATTTGGATCCAGCGCGCCAAGGATCCCGAGACGGGCCGTCCTCGGCGCTATCCCGTGTCATACTATCTCGATACCAGCCAGTGTATGACGTGTGGATTCTGTGCCGAGTTCTGTCCGTTTGACGCGATCAAGATGGACAAGGACTTTGAGCTGGCCTCGTACAGCCGCCCGGGTTTCATGAGTGCCAAGGATCTGGCCAAGCCTGAGGCCTATCACGCCAGTATCCACCCTACGGCCTACGCAGAGGAAGCTGCGAAGAAGAAGTAGCCGAACGGGCCACAACCCTGAGCACAACACTCCGATCCGCCCACTGTTGGGGCGGATCGGTTGTCGTTAAGAAGTGAGTAGCTTGTGGAGACGTTCTGCCAGCTCCATGCACGCACGCCCATTATGGTAGGGGCACTTCCAGAAGCTGACCTTAGCTTCATCTTCTGAGATGCCCTCCGGTACGGTGTGATCTCGCTCTACATACCGGATCCAGCCGCCGTATCTCCTGTCGACCAGGTAGGCGTCAATAAAGTCCCAGCTTCGGTACGCTGCCTCCAGGAAGTGGCCCTCACCTGTAAGCTGGTAGGCGTTGAGAAAGCCCACCGCGGCCTCCGCCTGTGGCCACCACTGCTTGGTCGAGTCCTCAAGCCCTTCAGGGCCTGTCTCATAGACTAGAGCGCCGTCGGGGTCAACGCCCTCATCATAGACGGCCTGTGCCATCTTCTTGGCAATGGCCTCGGCCCGCTCGTGGAGGGCCGGATTGCCGAGGACTTCGGTCGCCTCCACCAGCAGCCAACTTGTCTCGATGTCGTGCCCGTAGGAGACGTTCTCAGAGCGTGGCGCCCACGTCTCATCGAAGAAAAGTATAGTGTGGTAGGTCTCGGAGCTGATGATACGGTTCATCATCACGCTAATGAGTTCATTGAGCCGGCTTCTGAGAGTCTCGTCAGGCCATACACGGAGCAGGTTAGTGAAGGCTTCCATGATGTGGATGCTGGTGTTCATGGACTTCATCTCACTTTGCTCGCCCGCATTGAGGCTCATATCGTCGGCAATCTGCCAGTCACGTGTAAATGCCTCAAAGTAGCCCTTGTAGATGGGGTCGTAGGCATGCTGCTCCAGTGCCTGGAAGATCGCCTGGGCTTTCTCGAGGGCGGCTTCGTTCCCGGTCGCTGCGTAGGTCTCGGCCAAGGCGTAGATGCCGAAGGCTTGCCCGTAGACCTGTTTGCGATCTCTGACTGGTGTCCCGTCCACATCCACCATCCAGTAGAGGCCGCCGTATTCCTTATCCCAGAAGCGGGTCATCAAGTCTTCATAGGCCCAGTCAGCCATCTTCAGATAAGCAGCGTTCTGGTAGCGGCGATACGCTGCCGAATATGTCCAGAGAACCCTGGATGTCAGTAATGCCCCTCGCGGTGCGGTATGATCCACGTGGAGGTCATTGGTGAGCTTGCCGTAGAACCCGCCGTTCTCTTGATCGATCGTGTGTTGGATCCAGAAGGGGAGGATGTCATCGCGAAGTTCAGTTTCTACACGCTGCACATAGGCGCGAAGTCGTGTCTCGTCAAGCATAGGTTCTCTCCTGTTTGCCCCGGGATCCGCCGTGCGCAAGAAACTGCGACTCGGGAAACCTGCGTGCCCTCCCCGAGTCGTGTCAGAGTCAATGAATTCAAAGGCCGGCTGCCTCCCGGGGCGGGCCGCCCCGGGAGGCAGCCGGCGGGGTCTAGCTCTTGAGTGCTTTGACTGCAGCCGTCACGATGCCGGTGAAGGAGTCGACCTTCAGGCTCGCGCCACCGACCAAAGCACCGTCGATCTCGGGCATTACGATGTAGGCGGCCATGTTGTTGGGCTTGACGCTGCCCCCGTATTGAACGCGGATGGTTTCTTTGGTCACCTTGTCGATGCGTTGCTTCCGTACGT
>JAGHDT010000189.1 GCA_021159805.1 Anaerolineae bacterium | reverse complement strand
GAATGGGAGAGGGGACCGGAGATGCTACTTCGAAAATAGCTTCCGCTTCCGGGCCTAAAGGCTTGGCCGCAGGCTTTAGGGCCTTCTTTGCGTCTCATTGTCATGCTGGCGTGGTGTGGTGTGGTGACGCACATGACGTCTACTTCGAAAATAGCCCCAGCAGAGCCCTCTCTCGTACTCCGCGGACGGAATGGGAGAGGGAACCGGAGGCGCGGCCACGAAAACCATCCTCTGATGGCCCGAAGCCCTTCACCGGATCTCAACCTGAGTCTGCTCGGGCCGAGGCTTTGGGCCGTTCTTCGCGTCTCGTTTTCGTGCACGCGTGGTGTGCTGATGCACATGACGTCTACTTCGCTAATAGCCACCTGCGCTCTCCCATCCCGGAACGCTGGACACGAAGACGGGCATGGGCACCCGACGCAGTCGGGGCTAACACCGGCCCGAGCAGAAGGAGCCCGCGTTTTCGTTCTGCGTGGTGTGCGCGCGCACGCGCGTAGACGAACATGGCGTCTATTCAGGAGATTGGCGGTGGAACCCTGGAGCGGACTCAAGCGCGGAAGATGGAGCTTTGGCTCGCGCTGGACCATGCCCGAGGTCCGCTCGGGACGTCCTGCGTATTTCCTGAGGGAAAGACACAGTGCCCACCGGCGAGGGCATACAGGTGCAGGGTCACACAGTCACCCCTTGACCTGTAGTTGATCTTCTGTTGAATCGTGAATAGTGAATCGTGACTATTGCCGGGGTGACACGCAGCCACCCCAGCACGTGTAGACTCTTTCTTCTATCTACACCTCGAAATGTCCGTAGACCTCGGACTTGGTCAGTTTGCCCGCGGCAACGGCGAGGATCTCTTCGTAAAGAGCCGCGCCCATCTCCTGGATGGTCGACTCTCCATTGATGATCGGCGTCGCGTCGAAGTCCGCGTTGTCGCGGATAAGCTGCATGCGGGTGGGATTGGCGATGACCTTGATCACCGGGATCAGCCCGCCGGTTGTGGAGCCGCAGCCGGTGGTGAACATCGCCAGATGCGCGCCGTGGGCGGCGAACTGGTTGATGCCCTCCGGGTCGCCGTGGAACCAGCCGGACCCTGTCTCCCCCACCTGAAGGAAGAAGCCTCTGCGCTTCGGGAGGCCGTACTTGCGGAGGATGCCCTGCAGGGGCTTGGTGCCCGACTTCGCCAGGGCGCCGTAGGACTTCTCTTCGATGCTGGTCAGGCCCCCCATGATGTTCCCGTAGCCCCAGGCAAACCGCCCGCTGGCAAAGCAGCGGCGTTCGGCGTCGGCGATCGCCTCTCGGACCTCGCCGGCCACTTCGTCATTGGCCGCGCGCTTGGCCAGGATGTCGCTGCACCCCAGGAGCTCCTCAAGCTCACTGATCATATAGGTGCCGCCGGCGTCGATGAGCATGTCGCCGGCCACGCCGGTGATGGGATTGGAGGCCAGGCCCGATGTCGCGTCGGAGCCGCCGCACTCAGTGCCCACGATCAGGTCGCCGGGGCTCATGGGCACTCGCTTGGCCACAGACGCAGCCTGCAGCATCCGGACCAGGATGCGCGAGCCTTTTTCGATGGCGCGAAGATCACCGCCTTCGTCCTGGATCTTGATGGCCTCAACCGGCCGCCCCGTGGCTGCGATCGCCTCGGCGACCTGGTTGGCATCGGTACCCTCGCAGCCCAGTCCCACGACCAAAGCTGCCGCGGTGCTGGAGTGAGTACCCAGTGCGATCAGCTTGTTGAAGGCGCCCTCAACGAGCGCGCAGCCCCCAGGATAACCGAAGATCTGTGTGCCTTCTGGGAAGAGCATCTTCAGCTTCTGGGCCACGTAACGTGAACAGTCAGTGCTAAAGATGATCGAGACTTTGTTGCGGATCCCGATCTGGCCATCTGGTCGGAGGTAACCTACTATTTCCATGGATCAGACACTCCTGTGTGGGTGAAAGAGTCCTAAGCGTGAATGCCGTATTTCTCGTGACGGGTGCCGAAGTGCTCGCTGCGGCAGTTGTGGACGTGGACCCACTCCCCGCCGCGGATGTCCTCAAGCGCCTGCCCTATGGGGAGCCCATACTTGAGAAGTTCCGCGTGCTTGGGTATATCCCGCAATACGTACTTGTGCCCAAAGGGGATGTCGTCGCGCAGCACGACGGTGTAAGTCACGTCCTCCAACATCACCGTGACCGTCTCACCTGCCTTCAGTTCCTGTAGTGCTGTGGCCACATTGTCTGTGGGGTCGAGCAGGATGGCTACGTTCTTCATAGGGAGTGTCCTCGCTGTCTTGTCTGGCTATCTAGTCTGCTTGGTTCGTGTGGCCACCAGATCTATGCTCCTCATGGTGAACCGCAACGTCTCGGTGATGCTGACGATTAACTCGGTGCCAACAAGTGTGGCTTTGTAAGTGTGCTCTGACACGACTGGATACTTTGCTGTTCCGTTGGCTGGAGTTCAATCTAATGTGTTTCTTGATCTGACTACATCTATCATACTGCACTTCACTCTATCTGGAAACGAGGGGACGGGAGTTTTGATTACTTTCGAATACCTTTGAGACCCGTTGAATTACTTGCCAATCTTGAGAATGGTGCTATACTGTTTATTTAGTTTCAGGATCAGATCGAAGGTGAGGAGGCTCAGAAGTGAGTGAGGATCTAGTCACGGAGATCATGAAGGTCGAGAGAGATGCCTCCACCATAAGTGCTCAAGCGGAAGCTCAGGCTGACAGGATTGCGGCTGCTGCAGAACAGGCTGGCGCCTCGCTTCGGGAGGCGGCCTTGGCTGACGCACACAAGCAGGCTGAGGAGATTGCTGCGCGAGGCATACAGGCTTCTGACGCTGAGCGGGCTCGCATCCTCGACGCGGCACGACAGGAGATGGATGCGCTTGAAGCCCAGGCGGGTGCGCACATCGAAGCAGCTGTGGACTTTGTCGTGCGTCAAGTGCTCGGGCGAGAGTAGGCGCCGAGTGGCCCTGCCAGTCAGTGATTACTCGGTTGTCCAGGCAGTGACCCGCGCCCTCTATGGGGACATGCTGTCACAGTCGGCGTGGCAGGCTTTGATACGGGCTTCCGACTATGCCGCGGTGCTGGGGTTGCTCTCCAAGTCACCCTACGGGCCACACCTGGAGATTGATCGCGCGCTCCTGACACCTCGTCGTGCGGTCTACCAGATCCGGCAGCACTTGGCAGCTGTCTACAGCCAGCTCATCGATATGTCACCAGCACCCGCAGGGCGTGTGCTGGAGAAGCTCTTTCATCACTACGAGGTCGACAACGTCAAGTCTGCGTTGCGTGGCTTTGAAGCTCGCGCTTCTTGGGATCACGTGTTGCATCTGCTCTACCCGATGGGCCGGTACACCAACGTGGATATCGGG
>JAGHDT010000172.1 GCA_021159805.1 Anaerolineae bacterium | reverse complement strand
TAGGTATGCTGAAAGCTGAAGTAGGCGAGACATCTGGGGCTCAAGACAGGATGCAGGTTATACCTTATGTGGTGATGTGGATCGTGTCCATAGCCCTGGTGCTCTTGGACATCGCGTTGGTGCGCGCAGCTGTGCTGAAGGCCGCTGCGTGGTATGCCGCCACATCGATCACAACGACTGCCGTGCGCATCAAATTCGGTTTCCAGGTCAGCTTCGTTGATCGGGTGGTGCTGTTGGCGATGGCGATTGCGGGCCTGGTAGCTATCATCGCGTTGGAGCACCGTTATCGACTGCTTGCGGAGCAGCGGGAGCTGTTCCGCAAGGGGTGGAAGCCTGTCGTGATCTTGGCGGGAATCGGAGTGGTCGGCTTGGCGGTGCAGCGGTTTCTCTAGAGTTCGGCTTGGCCTCGTCGCACCTGTAAGTTGTCGACGAAAGCGAGGTCGCGCTCCAGATCTTGCAGTTTCTTCTCTCTTCGCACCAAAGCCCGTTTCAGCTGAAAGCGTCGCAGTCGCCAATGCGGGTGGCGGACGAGCCGCGTCAACAACTTCGGGCGCGGTTGGTGTAACCTGGCTTGGAGTGCCTCATACTCCTCCTGAGCCGTGCGACAGACCATCAGTTGGGCCCAGTATCTGGCCTCCAGCGCAGAGATCATATGATGGCGTGGCAAGATGCGAGCTATCTCGGCCATGATCTCTATCGCCGTTCTTTGCTGCGCCGCGGGGAGCTGATTGTGCAGGGCTAACCGGACGCTGTTATATGACTTCTGGTATGTGCGCAAGGCGTCCTTGGACTGCGGAGCGAGCTGGCTGAGACGCTTCTTGCTGTTGAATAGCTCCGCCGTTGTAAGCTCCTGAGCAAAGTGATAGTTGACAACGGCGCGTGCCAGAGCTTGCTGGGCCATCAGGTCGATTGTTTCCCCGCAATGCGGGCAGGGGAATAGCGCCGCGTCAAGATCCGCCCACGGGTCGATCTCTGTCCCGCAACTGGGACACTCGAATCGGATCTCGTCTTCGTTGTCTATCTCACCGCGCGCCATAGAATAGTCGCATTGTCGCTAGATGTCAACCGTCATCATCGTGTTGTAGAACATTCCTTCCCAGTAGGCAAATTCCTCCTCGGTGGCTCCTTGAGCGATGAGATTCAGTTGTCCTTCACCCCAGTAAACTGAGCGGACCCAGCGCTTGCGACGCACATCGTTCTCCAGGAAGGTGTAACGGGCCTCGAACATCTTGAGGGTTGGGGTTATCATCTCATCCTGCGACTCGATCTCTACCCCCGGCAGGGCCTGCAACCCTGCCTGGAACCCTTTGCGCAGAATGGGAACGTCCTTCTGCGAGACCTTGAAGGGCAAGGTCTTCTTTTCTGCGGCAAAGCTGGTATCGATGCGATCGGCATGCGGCGTGAAGATCACACCGTGATGCTCCTCAGTCATTGGGATCTCGCGCCAGCCAGCGGGTAGCCACAGTGCGTAGCCGGCTTCCCTGTCCAGGTACTTGTGCATACCTGTGTAACGTGGGTGGTCTTCGGTCACGTTGCCCTCCTGAGGCACTAGTTCAACAAGTTGCATTGAAATGCGATACTGCAAACACCACGGCGAGCCAGATTTCGCACTGTATAATGGGACCATTCTAGCATCGCTAGGGACTAAGTCAAGAACGGCCAGGGCGTGCGCATGTCAAGAAGAGCCTCGTACAGACGTGCCGGTGGCACGTCTTCTGGGGCGGCCAGGACTGTAGTTGGTGGTGCAGTTACCACGGAAGATGCTCAGACTGCCCGGCATCGTCGCCTGCGGCGCGGCGTCTGGGCCGTGTCCCCGGTGTTCCAGGGCATTCCACAACTGAGCTTTTAGGCACCCGACGGGTCCGTAGAGCCAGAAGACGATCCAGCGAACCCGAGAGTTCGCCGGATCGTCTGCACGGCAGAGAGAGGTGCCTCTCCGTTGTGCAGTGGCGTCCGTCGATCAGGTTGAGGTCGACGTGCTCACGCCCTGTAAGAAGGGCGACTCGGTTCCGGAGTGTGTTGGTGGCATCTACACGTTGGTTCCCGTGAGCGCATCCTGTAGGTCAAACAGTCGGTCAGTGTCTATACATGGTGCCCCGTGGAGCATCGGCTCAGTCACCAACACAGTCTGAGACCGAGTCAAAACGGGGTCAACGCTTCAGCAACTCGCACCGGTTACCTCAAACACCGTCGTGATGATGTCCGTCCTGTGGTAGAGCGTCCATTTGCAGCCCCACGTCTTGAGCTCCAGCCACAGCGCGCTTTCTGGGAGCATCAGGCCTCACTCAATCCCCGGCAGTTGCGCCGCTAGATCTAGCGTGGCCTGGAAGATCTCTTCGCGTACCCCAATGCGCAACCGGGTACCGCCGAAGACGTCCTCCAGACTCTAGGAGAGCGCGAACCGCTTCCTTCAGGCCCAGGTCGCACTACAGGCTGTGGACACCGTGGACGAACCCCAAGACGGTCTACTCTCCGTGCCCACGCATCGATGACTACGGCGCACCCTCATGCACCAGACAAGGAGGAGACAGCCGCACCTGAGCAACATCGTCTTCTGGTGGAATGTTTATCCCTTTGGTAGCATTGCCTATTGGTTTGCCAAGCTCGTATGGGCGCGTAGATATGAAGATATGTCTTGACAGGGGGGGCGAAGTGGCGTAGGCTGACCATAGTGGGTTGACTGCAGGTCATTCCTGGTTCTGTCAACGCCTACTCCTATCGGTTGTGGAGGCTCTGTATGAGGG
>JAGHDT010000396.1 GCA_021159805.1 Anaerolineae bacterium | reverse complement strand
CGTCACGCATGCCGTTCTTGCATCCAACTTCAGTATATAAAGTAATTCAGAATTCGCAACTGACTGAAGGCTGTGTTGCCTGGAGTCGCTCGACATCAGCCGCCGTCAGTGAGGAACAACTCCGCGGTCCAACACATAGGGGTCACCCAAGATCCGTTCGCTGAGGACTGGGCCCACAAGTGCACCGGCGGTCTTGCCGGCGAGGATCGAACCTGCCGCTGCCGGCAGCACAATTGTCATTCTAGCCTTCTGGCGAAGGACAAGAAAAAAGATGAAGGCGAGAGAGGGTGAAGGGGTGTCTTCCCCCACGCTCTCTCTCGCCCATCTTCGACGCCTACTCCGTGTGCGCCCCCTTGACGAGTGCGCTCAGTGGTTGCGCCAGATTCATCAGTTCCGTGGGAATGATGAATTTGGTGGCATCGCCCTCGCCCAGCGCCTTGAGCGTCTGCAAGTATTGCAGCGTGAGCGTCTTACTGTCCACGCCCTGCGCCACTTTGTAGATCTCGTTGAGCGCCATCGCGAAGCCTTTGGCGCGCAGCACAGAGGCCTGCCGGTCGCCTTCGGCCTGGAGAATCGTCGCTTGCCGCGTCCCTTCCGCCTTGAGGATCGCCGCATTCTTGTCGCCTTCGGCTATGGTCACAACCGCCTCACGTTTGCCTTCGGCCTCGGTGACCGTGGCGCGACGACTGCGCTCGGCCGCCATCTGGCGCGTCATCGCGTCGACGATATCGCGCGGCGGGACGACTTCGCGGATCTCCACTGCCATCACGCGGATACCCCAGCGATCGGTCACGTCGTCCAGCTTCTCGTGCAGGATGCGGTTGATCTCGTCCCGCTTGGAGAGCACGTCATCCAGCGCCATCGCGCCGACCACCGCACGCAGGGTGGTGATCGCCAATCCGCGCGCCGCGCCCGTGAAGTCCTTCACCTCCAACACGCTGCGCACCGGGTCAATCACCTTGTCGTAGACCAGGAAGTCGATGGAGAGCGAAGCGTTGTCGGCTGTGATACAGGTCTGCGGCGGCACGTCGAAGTAGACTTCCCGCAGGTCTACCGACACACCGCGATCCAGGAAGGGGATCAGGAAGATGATGCCCGGCCCTTTGGAGCCAACACAGCGCCCCAGACGGAACACCACCAGCCGCCGGTACTCCGGCACGATGCGCACGGCCATCGCCAGCACAGTTAGCCCTAACAGTAACAGGAATATCAACACAAACAGGTCCATGTCATCCTCCTAAGAACAACTGAAAGCTAGACACGAATGGAACACGAAAGCACGAATGGGAAATTGCCTTATTCGTGGCCGTCCCGCTCAACGTACAGCCGCACCCCCGCGATACCGGTGACGCGCACGGGATCGCCCGCGTGAATCTCTCCAGCGACGGCGACGGCGCTCCAATCCTGCAAATCCACGCGCACCTGCCCGGTCGGACTGAGATCGGTCAATGCAACGCCCTGCATGCCGACAAGCTTCTGCGCGCCGGCCTGGGGCGGCCGGCGGCTGGCGGCCAGAATTGCCCGCAGCACCAGGTAGCTAAAAGCGAGCATGCTGAGCGCCATAACACCGATCAGCCAGAGACTCACGCGCGCGGCCGGCGCAGCCGGCGAGGTCGGAGTAAACGGCGTGAAGAGCAACAGCGAACCGAGGATGAAGGGAACCAGCCCGGCGACGGAGACGATGACCTCAGTATCGGTAAGCAGTCCCACGACGAAGAAGGCGACGGAGAGAGCCAACAGCGCGATGGCGGCCCAGTTCACAGGCAGGCTGCCCAGTGCCATAAACGCGATGATGTAGGCCACAACCGCGCCGATGCCCGCGATGCTCAGCCCCGGATCGGCCAACTCGGCCAACAGCAGCAGCGTGCCCAACGTGAGCAGCAGGTAGGCGATGTTCGGTTCGGTGATGATCTGAAAAAAGCGCTCGCTGAGATTCATCGGGCGAATTTCCGGTATGGCCCCGGCCATCTGAAGGACTGTGCCGTCGATCTCGCGCCCGTCGAGTTGGCGCAGTAGGTCGCCGAGGTCTGCAGCGATCAGGTCGATCACACCCAGCTCCAGCGCTTCGGCGGCGGTGACGGAGAAATTCTCGCGCACCGCTTGCTCGGCCCAATCGGCGTTGTGCCCGCGCGACGTAGCCACGCTGCGCACCAGCGCGGCGGCGTCGCTGACCACCTTTTCTTCCATCACCTCGCTGATTTCCGTGCCCAGCGGCACAGGATGAGCCGCGCCCACATGAGTCGCCGGAGCCATTGCTGCCACATCCGCCGCCAGCAGCACGAACATCCCCGCCGAGGTTGCCCGCGCGCCACCGGGTGTCACGTAGACCACCGTAGGCACTGACGCTTGCAGCAGCATCTGTACCATCTCCCGCATCGAAAACTCCAGCCCACCGGGGGTATCGAGCGTGATGACGAGTGCCTGCGCGCCCTGTTCCTCTGCCAGACGCAGACCTCGCTCCAGGTAACGCGCCGTAAAGGGATTGATGACGCCCTCAACCTCAAGCACCAAGACCGATCCACCCACAGCTTGGGCGGTTTCGGGACGGGCGATCAACAGGCCTGCGATCAACACAAGCAGTAGCCAACGGTGTTTCATTCTACTTCTCCTGTGGAAACAACGGCTCGCACAAGTGGCTATCCAGCATCCACAGTTCTGATTTTTCCCCTCCAGCACTAGCTATTGAGAGTATGCGCTCAAGCTAGTTTTGCTCGACTGCGCTACGGACGAACTGAGCAACAATGCCTACCAAGACTGGTAGGATACTATTCGCTCTACGATCTGGGGCCTTCCTGGAAGCTTCGCTGTCTTGACGAATTCCGTTGAGCAAGATGCTCCTTATCTACAGGGTATTACATAATCAGCACTGTGTCAATGGTCTTCAGCGTGTACGCTCCTCCAATCACTTGCTCTATCCAGCTCGTGCCGTTCTCGTGGGCACACCATTCCTCATTCCCACGCCCCTCACAGTATCTGGACAGGTATCCCTGTTCGGAGCAACGGCCAACTGCCAACCGGCAACTGGAAACTGTCAATTGTCAGCTGTTTCCACTTGCCTCCCCCGATCCCCCGAGTATCCTTGCGTCTACAGCATCCCTGATATCAAGACCCCAGGAGGACACAAAATGACACAACTCCCGCGACCCGAATACCCGCGCCCGCAGTTCGTGCGCGAGGCGTGGCTGAACCTCAACGGCCCGTGGACCTACACCTTTGACTTCGGCAAGTCCGGGCGGCAGCGCGGTTTCGCCGAGAGCACGGGTTTTTCCGACGCTCACCCAGGTGGCACCATCAACGTCCCCTTCTGCCCGGAGTCGAAGCTCTCCGGCGTGGCCTACACCGATTTCATCGAGATGATGTGGTATCACCGCGCGATCACGGTCCCCGCCGAGTGGGCCGGCAAGCGTGTGATTCTGCACTTCGGCGGCGTGGACTACGAGTGCGAGGTCTTCGTCGACGGCGTCTCCGTCGGCAGGCACTGGGGCGGCACGGTGGCGTTCAGCTTCGACATCACCGGGGTCGTCACCCCTGGCGAGACCCACAACGTGGTTGTCTACGTCCGCGACGAGGTGCGCTCCGGCGTGCAGCCCGGCGGCAAGCAGTGCCCTGACTTCAAGTCCCGCCGCTGCCACTACACCCGCACGACCGGGATCTGGCAGACGGTGTGGATGGAGGCGGTGGCCCCCACCGGGCTCAAGGGTGTGCAGACGGTGCCCGATCTCGACGGCGCCCGTTTCATCGTCACGCCGCGCTTTTACGCGCTGAAGGCCGGCACGATGTTCCGCGCGACGCTCAAGGACGGCGCCCGTGTTGTCTCGCAGGCTGAGGCTGTGGCCGCCGACGGCGTGCCCGTGGTTTTGCCGGTGGCCGATCCCAAGCCGTGGTCGCCCGCCGATCCCTTTCTCTATGACCTGACCTTTGAGGTCGTCGAGGCCGATTCCGTGGTGGACACCGTTGAGGCCTATGCCGGCTTGCGCAAGGTGCACGTTGAGGGCAACCGCCTCTTCCTCAACAACGAGCCCTTCTATCTGCGGCTGGTCCTCGATCAGGGCTTCTACCCCGACGGCATCTGGACCGCGCCGGACGACGAGGCGCTGAAGCACGATATCGAGCTGTCGATGGCGGCGGGCTTCAACGGCGCGCGGCTGCACCAGAAGGTCTTCGAGCCGCGCTTCCACTACTGGGCGGACCAACTCGGTTACGTGACATGGGGCGAGTCGTCCAGCTGGGGCATCGATGTGACTGGCATCGAGAGTGCGCGCAACTTCCTGGCGGAGTGGCGCGAGATCGTGACCCGCGACCGCAACCACCCGTCGATCATCGCGTGGACACCGTTCAACGAGACGCGGGGCGGCGCAGGGCATCCGCAGCACCAACGCTTACACGCCGATGCCTACGATCTGACGCACGATCTGGACCCGACGCGCCCGGTGAACGATGCCAGCGGCTATGCCCACGTCAAGACGGACCTCTGGACGACGCACTCCTATAACCAGAACGCCGAATCACTCAAGGCACAGCTCGCCATCGACCCTGAGACGGGCGTGTGGCGCAACTTCCCCGATGTTGAGGTCGACTACACAGGGCAGCCCTACATTGTGGACGAGTTCGGCGGTATCAAGTGGATCCCTCGGGCGGATCTGGTCTTCGCGGACAATTCCTGGGGCTACGGCGACGATCCCAAGACGCTGGAGGAGTTCTACGCCCGGCTGGAGGGGTTGGTCGACGCGGTGCTCTCCCACGAGCATATCTGCGGCTACTGCTACACACAGTTGACCGACATCGAGCAGGAGCAGAACGGCCTCTATAACTACGATCGCTCCGAGAAGTTCGATATGGCGCGTGTGGCGGCGATCTTGTGGAAGGAACCGGAACACTGAGCAGGGGAGCGATGGGGCGGAGAGCCAATGCCGCCCTGCTCTGCGCGAT
>JAGHDT010000251.1 GCA_021159805.1 Anaerolineae bacterium | reverse complement strand
CTAGTAGTCCTCAGCAAGTCGGATAATGTGACGCAGGCGGACAAGACGAGTTGGGTCACGCCCGAGGTCGAGGGGGCGTTCGCCGATTATGTCCGTGGGGGCGGCGGGCTCCTGGCACTACACTCTGGCACGGTCTACAAGGAGATGGATGTGCTGCGGGCTCTGCTGGGCGGCACCTTTGACCAGCACCCGCCGCAGTGCGAGGTCACCGTGGAGCCAAAGGCCGGGCATCCGCTGACGGCAGGCGTGTCGGCGTTCACGGCTGTGGACGAGCACTACCATATGACGATGGAGGAGGGCGTCAATGACATCTTCCTGACCACAACCTCGGAGCACGGGACCCAGCCCGGTGGCTGGACCCGGACCGAGGGCACAGGACGCGTCTGCGTGCTGACGCCGGGGCACAATGTGGCGGTCTGGCTGGAGCCGGCATACCAGACACTGCTCGACAACGTGATGCGCTGGTGTGCCAACGCAGAGGAGAATTAGCCGATGTTCTACAGGCGCATTGGTGAGACGGAGGTCAAGGTGTCGGTCCTCGGTCTGGGCGGACACGAGTATCTCGATGACGGCCGTTCGCGCGGGTTCAATGAGGATGGTGCGCAAGCGGTGACGCCGGGCTATCTCTTCGATGGCTTCGGCAACGCAAAGCGCCAGGATGTGCTGGCGGCTGCCTTTGAGCATGGCATCAACTTCTTGGACGCGACGATTGATTCGGAGAAGGAGGCGCTGGGCCGCAACCTGCAGGTGGTCGTGCCGCCGCACGAGGTCTACGTTCAGACGCGACCGGAGGGTATGGTCTACTCCTATGATCCGTTCAACGTGAAGATGGCCCGGTACGATCTCCTGAAGGCCGAGGTCGAGCGGGCCCTGGGACTGCTCCAGAGGGAGTGCATCGACTTCTACAACATCGCGCCGATGGCGACGGCGCTGGAGCATGATCCGCACTATCTGAAGAAGATCGCGGATAACGTGCGCCGGCTCAAGCAGGCTGGACTGATCCGCTTTGCCTGTGCCGATACTTTCTCTGGTGAGGCAACGTATCTGAGGGAGATCGAGACGGGGGCGTTTGACGCCATCTACATCAACTTTAGCTTCGCCAACGACTGCGGACGCCGCGAGGTGCTGCCCGCTGCCGCGGAGCGTGGGATGGCGGTCTTCACCCGTGAGGCTTTCGTGAAGGGCGCGCTCTTCAAGATGGGCGACGAGGTCGGGCTGACCGATCGTGGTCGGCTCGCGCGGCTGGCGCTCAAGTGGAGCCTCTGCATCCCCGAGGTCACGCTGGTGATGGTGGGCGTCGGCGATCGAGCTCAACTCGAGTGCGACCTGGCGGTGCTGGACGATCTGACCTGGAACGACGAGGACGAAGTGCTGCTCACGCGGATCAAGAGCTCGCCGACGCACCGGACCTACGCCGCCGACCGTGCTCGTGGCTTTGGGTGTGGGTAGGCTGCACCGGTCTGCTGAGGCGTGTTGCGGCCGCTGACATACACGATATAGATCGGCGCCGCCGGAAGACCGCGGCTGTTCTGCGGCTGATCACTGATGTGGGGATCGATGGGTTAGGGGCGTGGCCGTTGGCTCGTGGCGCGGGGCTGGTGTGTCGGCGATAGCGTAGTGCAAACTGTTAGTTTGCGTCTAGCGTAGTGGCCAATGGCCTGCGCCGGGCGGGGCTGGTCTGCTGGCGACAGTGAACGCAAGCTGACAGCTTGCACTACATAGGGAGAGGAGAGCTTATGACTGAGCAGACAGAGGCATCATTCGCGGCTCAGACCGCGGGGATGCGTGGCCAAGTGAAGATTGCGGCGATTAAGGTGCTCCAGCCGCAGAGGGGCACCACCTTGATCAAGGTGGTGACCGACGCGGGCGTGTGCGGTTACGGACCGTGCCACGGTACAGGCCCCTTTGTGCGTGCAGCGGTTGCTGGTCTTGAGGGGCCGCGGCTGCCGCATCTGGGTCTGATCGGCAAGGATCCGCTGGCGATCGGGGTCCATTTCCACAACATGTTCTATGCCTACCCCCAGCGTGGCCGTGTGATGGGTGTGCTGAGCGCGATCGACATCGCGCTGTGGGATATTGCGGGCAAGCTGCTCAACCAGCCGGTCTGCACCTTGTTGGGTGGACCGTTCCGTGATGAGATCGGGCTCTACTCGCATTGCCGCGGCGGGGATTTTCTCAGCAAGGCCGAGTGGCGCGATCGGGCCCGGGAGCTGAAGGACGACCCGCACGGCTTCACGGCGTACAAAATCGATATCCACCACGTGCTGGGCACCCATATGCAGCAGTATGTTCCCGGTATTGGCCGGCGGGAGGCGCGGGATGTGGCGCAGGCCTACGGGCTCGCGCGGGAGGCGTTGGGCGACGAGATCGACATCATTGTTCACTGTCACAATGAGCTGGATCTGCCCAGCGCGATAAAGGTAGCCGAGGCGGTTGAGCCGATCAAGCCGCTTTTCTTCGAGGACCCAATTGCGCCGGAGTACTCTGACTCGTGGATGGCGCTGCGCCGCACGACGCGGCTTCCGCTGCTGACGGGCGAGAACATCGCATTGACGGAGGGGGCGCTGCCCTTCTTGCAGAACCAGGCTGTCGACTGTCTCCAGCCGGACCTGATCAACTGTGGCGGCATCACAGGCGCTAAGCGCATCGCGGATCTGGCAGCGCTTTACCGCATCCCGGTCTCGTGCCACAACGTGAGCGGATACGTGCTGAATATGGCTTCGCAGCAGTTCTCGGCTGCGATCTTCAACTGCCCGCTGATGGAGTGCACGCGCACCGCGGACGCTGCGCCCGACGCAGTGGGCGAGAAGTTGGTCATCCGCGACGGCAAGATGAAGGTCGCGATGCGACCGGGGCTGGGGCTGGAGCTGGACTTCGACTACCTCAGGGCGAACCGGGCTGAGGGTGAGCCGTGGTGGGATTAGTCTTGGTCCACAGATCGCACAGATTGATGCAGGCTCTCCCGTGGGGACACGTTGTTGGCCCGCATCTTTTCTCGTGCAGAGAGGGACCGTCATAGGCTGACGTTGATGTCTCTTGAGGGTGGGAGCAAACTAACAACTTGTCCCCACAGGGGAGTTTGCACTACGAAGGCAGAGTGTGGCTATTGATCGAGGAGGGTGAGCAATGGTGCTGAAAGTTTGCGTAATTGGCTTGGGTATCCTGGGCAGGCAGTACGTGACGCGCCTGGACGGTCGTCCCGAGGTCAACGTCGTGGGCGTGGCCGACGTCATTGAGGCGCGGGCGCGCGAGGTCGGGCACCTGGTTGGCGCGAAGGTTTACACGGACTATGTGCCGATGCTGCGCGAGCAGAGGCCCGACATTGCCGTGATCGCAACGCCTGATCCGCTGCACAGGGAGCCGGTGTTGGCGGCCATCGAGGCCGGAACCCCGGCCATCTTTCAGGAGAAGCCGATGGCGACCACTGTGGCGGATGCTGAGGCGATGCTCGACGCTGCCGAGAAAGCCGGCGCGCGGATCTTCGTGAACTACGCCAACCGTGGCTCGCCTCTTGACCGCGCAACCCACTATGTCATCCAGCAAGGCCTGCTGGGTCAGATTGTCTATGGCGAGTCACACCTTGACGATCACATCGCGGTACCGACGCGGCTCTGG
>JAGHDT010000439.1 GCA_021159805.1 Anaerolineae bacterium | reverse complement strand
GTCCAGGATGGGCAGCCAGCGCCTGGCGAAATCCTCGTAGCCGGCGTCGATATCGGCCTGACTGGTGGGGGGGAAGAAGTAGAGCATCGCCCAGACGGCGCTACCCGTGAAGCCATTCACGATGTCCACGCCGAACTTCTTGGCGGCGCGGGCGGTATCCTTCATCTCCTCGGCGGCGCGCCGGCGCACACCTTCGGGATCGCCATCACCCCAGAGACGCGGCGGCAGGACGCCCTGGTGGCGCTGGTCGATGGGATCGCAGACGCACTGGCCCACCAGGTGGTTGCTGATCGCGTAGCATTTCAGGCCGTACTTGTTGAGGATGTCCCAACGGCCCTGTATGTAGCCATCATCTGCCAGGGCCTTGTCGACCTCGAAGTGATCACCCCAACATGCGAGTTCGAGACCGTCGTAGCCCCAACTGCCGGCTTTCTTGGCGACGTCTTCCAGGGTCAGATCTGCCCATTGTCCGGTAAAGAGAGTAATAGGTCGTGCCATTGCTTGAGCTCCTTTCTCGAATAGCGGTAACGGTGTGCTGAGTTCAGGTCGTGATTTGCCGATCAGGATGATCATAACACGGCTTGTCCTAGCTTTGCACGCTCAGAGTCTAGTCGAACATCGGATTTTACGCAAATCGGAGGCACACGGGGGGGGCTCAATCGGAACGGCCGCCCTGTTCGCATACGCACGCCGTGGAGGATGAAGACGCGGGGCCTGCTCTGCTCGGGTCGGTGTCAATCTCGACGCGGTCGAGGCCCGTGCCCGTCTTTGTGTCCAGCGTTCCGGAATGGAAGAGCGCACGTGGTTACTTACGAAGTAGACATCATGTGCATCAGCACACCACGAAGCATGAAAATGAGACGCGAAGAACGGCCCAAAGCCGCGATCGAGACTAGGTGAACGGCTTTGGGCCGGCAGAGGGTGGTTTTCGGGGCCGCGCCTCCGGTTCCCTCTCCCATTCCGTCCGCGGAGTATGGGAGAGGGAATCCCCGGTTCAGGGGAGGGTGACGCGCTTCCCAGCGCGCGGGGTCAGGGCTGTGCCGGGCTATCTGCGAGGTAGCAGGGGCACATGAGCTTGGTGCCTAGACAGGGCTTAGCGATTGGCGCCAGGTCAGCAGATCTCGCGCGGTCTCCAGCAAAGGGCGTGTCTGGAATCCAAGTTCGCGCCGGGCCTTCTCCGAGCTGAAACGCGCGTTTTCACGCAACGTGCGCAGGGCATAGGGGGTGAACTGCGGCTTGATGTGTGCCAGCCGGTAGATGTGCTGCGCCGCGCCGGCACAGGCAGTGGCTATCCGCCACGGTAGGACGAGGTGGCCGGAGCAGGTGTTGGCAGCCCGTTGAACTACGGCTTTCGCCTCCTGCAAGGTGGCATAGGTTCCGGAGAGGATGTAGATCTCGCCCGCGTGGCCCTTGTCTCTGGCGAGGATCAGACCGTGTGCTACGTCGCGCACATCCACGAAATCATAGGCTCCGGGGACGAGGAAGTGGAATCGCTGCTTGGCGAAGCGGTACAGCGTGCTTCCGAGCAGGGACCCGCGGAAGTCATACGGCCCGATGATGGCGGAGGGGCAGGCAATGACGGCATTGAGCCCTTGCCTGAAGCTCGCCAGTACCGCCAGCGTGCCCTGGGCTTTTGTCATATCGTAGGTTCCGGCGGCGTTCTCAACCGCCAGAGGGACGGTTTCGTCGACGATGGTTCCCTCGGGCAGCCGTTGGAAGGCGTGAACCGAACTGACGTGAACGAAGCGCTGCACGCCGGCACGCAGCGCGGCGGTGACCACGTTGCGAACGCCCTCGACGTTCACGCGCTGCATCAGGGTGTTCGCCCCCGGCAGGATTGAGATGATGCCCGCGAGGTGATAGACGGTATCAATCTTTTCCATAGCGCTCTCCAGAGACTCTGGGTCGAGGACATCGCCCTCTACGCACTCAACGTCAAGACCCTCCAGGGGGCAATGGATGTCGTTGGGCAGCAGCAGCGCGCGGACGCGTTCTCCCCGAGAGACGAGCTCTCGCGTCAACACATTGCCAAGATGTCCGGTGGCACCGGTGATCAGGTTCATCATTCCCTCCTCCTCATACTGTCCAGCACGATCCGGGTACTCCGCTCGGCAACCTTCCCCCAATCTGCGCCGGTGGGGTCCAACAGGCCCTGAAAGAAGAGCCCACTGGTCAGAGAAAGAAATACCTGACCACCAGCGGCAGGGTCGATTGGAGAGAGTGTGCCCTCTGCTACGCCGAGCTCGATAAGATCTACGAAGAATTGCTGAAAAGCACGATAATGAGAGAGAACTGCCTGGCGCATACCTTCGTCACGACTGGCCTGCGTCCAGAACTCCATAATGAGGGCCAACTGTGGCGTCCGCGATGTCAGGATGTCCTGGAACTTACCCGACATCGCAAGAACCCGATCGGGGACAGTGCTGTTGTCTGAATCCGTCTGCTCAAGTGCGCGATTGAGCTCCTGCAGCCACACATCGATGAGGGTGAGGAAGAGGGCTTGCTTGGTCTGGTAGTGATAGTAGAAGGCGCCCTTGCTGACCCCGGCACGTTCGCAGATCTCGGCAACACCGGTGGCGTCGTATCCGCGTTCCGCGAATGCCTCAGCTGCCGCGGCCAAAATGCGTGCTCTGGTAGCCTCGCTGCGTTGCTGGTTCGCCATGTGACCCTCCAGGAGCAATAAAGAAAACCGACCGGTTGGTATGATATCATGAATCCAGCTGCGGTCAAGGTATTGGCAGCAGGAAGTTTGACGCAAGGTGGCGCCGTGCTACATTAGCCGCAGTAATGCGGCACAGTTCCTGATCCCTGAGGATGGGGATATCGTCGATCTGGTGTTTTCGTGAATTCATCTACGGAGCAAAGGTATGGCAGACAAGCTGACTGCGGTCTTGGTTGGATGTGGCGGCATCAGCCGCCAGTGGCTGCGCACGGTCACGCAGCTGGAGGATTTTCGGCTGGTGTCGATGGTCGATCTGGACGAGACGGCGGCTCGGAGGCGGGCTGAGGAGTTCGAGCTTGCAGATGTGGAGATCTCCTCGGACCTGGAGGCGACGCTGGAGCGGATGCAGCCCGACATCGTCTTCGACTGCACAGTACCCACGGCGCATTATCCGGTGACACTGACCGCGCTGGAACACGGCTGCCATGTGATGGGCGAGAAGCCGCTGGCGGACTCGCTGGACCACGCCCGGGAGATGATCGCGGCGGCGGAGGCTGCGGGCAAGCTCTTCGCTGTTATGCAGAACCGCCGGTACGACCCGAACATCCGTCGCTTGAAGGCCTTCCTGGACTCGGGCGTGCTAGGCCGTCTGACCACGGTGAATTGCGACTTCTACATCGGCGCACACTTTGGCGGCTTCCGCGACCATATGGCTCACGTGCTGTTGGTCGACATGGCGATTCACACCTTCGATGCGGCGCGCTTCCTGATGGGCGCCGATGCGACCGCTGTCTATTGCCATGAGTGGAATGCACCCGGATCGTGGTACGACCAGGATGCCTCGGCAGTGGCGATCTTCGAGATGACCGACGAGCTGGTCTACACGTATCGCGGCAGCTGGTGCGCTGAGGGCTTGAACACCACGTGGGAGAGTGATTGGCACATCATCGGCGAGCAGGGCAGCGTGACGTGGGACGGCGCGGAGGGGTTCAAGGCACAGGTGGTGGACAAGGCGGGAGGCTTCTTCTCCGAGTGGGCGAATGTGGAGGTGCCGGAGGTCGATGGCCCGACGAAGCACGGGGGACATGCAGGTGCGATCCGCGAGTTCGTGGATTGCGTGCGGAGCGGCTGTGCGCCTGAGACGATCTGTCACGATAACGTGAAGAGCCTGGCGATGGTCTTCGGAGCCGTGGAGAGCGCCGAGTCCGGCCAACGGGTGGAGATAATCGTCTAGCTGAGTCGGGAGCTTGACCTGTCAGTGTCGGTGCACCGACTCTCCGTCCAGGGGTACGCGTAACCTAACGGCAAGACGAGAGCGGGAAGGCGTGCAACTGGGAAAACGTTCCCTGGGATGATTGGCGGACGGACGTGAAGGCGTCGCGGTCGCGATAGCGGGCTCTGCAGTGGGGGCGGTCATCACTTTTTGGTGCTATGCCTGGCCCTCGCTGATTTCAATCGGGATGACGTGTGCAAAGTCGAACTACATCGATTGCGGAGAGCGCGTTTCAATGC